>CAZTYG010000354.1:0-2631 GCA_964617445.1 uncultured Blastochloridaceae bacterium | reverse complement strand
TGGCCAATGTCACTCTCTGCCTGATCCATCAGGCCAATTACCTGATTGATCGGCTGGTGCACCGTTTGGAACGTGATTTCTTGAAAGAAGGAGGTTTGAGAGAGAGAATGACCAAAGCTAGAATAGAAGCCAGGAAAAGACAGGAAAGGGGAAGAACAAGGCCGGAAGGATAAGATTTATGGTTTCTATAGGACCTATACGTCCTATAAGTCCTATAGAACCTATAACCCCCTCCGCCCCATGCCCAAGAAACCCACCCCCAAGCGAATCATCCTCGGAGTCACCGGTTCCATCGCGGCCTGCAAAGCCGCAGAGATCGCCAGCGCGCTGGCCAAGGCCGGACATGCGGTGGATGTGGTCATGACCGCGGAGGCGCAGCAGTTCGTGCGTCCGCTCACCTTCAGCGCTCTGACCCACCGGCCCGTGATTACGTCGTTGTGGGAAGAGGGACAAGCCGGGGTGCCCACCCACATCGGCCTGGCCGATGCCGCTGATCTGGTCCTGGTCGCCCCGGCAACTGCCCATCTGATGGCGCAAATGGCGCACGGTCTGGCTCCCGACGCATTGACCGCCATTCTGCTCGCCACCCGCGCCCCCATTCTGTTGGCCCCCGCCATGAACGGCAACATGTGGCAGCACCCGGCCACCCAGGAAAACAAAAAAATCCTGGAAAAGCGTGGCGTCAAGATGATCGGCCCGGACAAAGGCATGCTCGCCTGCGGCTACCAGGGCATCGGCCGCATGTGGCCCGCCGACCAGGTGACGGCCGCCGCGTTGAAGATGCTTTGAGTTCCGGATGAGCGGAAGACGCTGTATCCATAGGATCGATGAATATGCCTGAATCCGCTGTATCCGATTTTCTCACCTTGAAGCAGCCTGGGGATATCCCCGGTCTGGTCGCATTCTGGCATTTCACCGGATCGGAGGAATATTTCGCCCCGGCTCAGGGCGGCGGTGCCGGGTTGCGGTCGCAGTCGGGACGACTGGAGGTGGTGCGGGACCCTGCCGCACCGCTGGGGGGGACGGCGCTGGATTTGCAGGAGGGCGAGTGGTTGAGCATTCCGCGGTGCGATTGCCGGGCACTGGACTTTTCCGGCGACCGCAGCGCATTGACGGTGATGGCATGGATTCAGAGGCAGCCCACCCGGCACAAAGGCTGCGAATTTATCGCCGGGATGTGGAATGAGACCCAGTGCGGACGCCAATACGGACTGTTTTTAAACATCGGGGTCTGGAAGCAGGACGATCAGGTTTGCGGCCACCTTTCCAGGGGCGGCGGAGCCACCCCCGGTTACATGTATTGCATGGACGGCCCGGTGGGCGCGACTCGGGTGCCTCGCGGGGAATGGTCGGTGGTGGGGATGAGCTACGACGGATTAGCGGGCTATGCATGGCTCAACGGAACTCTCGATTGCCGCCCCGGGCTCAATCCCTATTCGCTGGCGGGTGGGTTGTATGAAGGCGGGGAGGGCGGTTCGGATTTCACCGTGGGGGCGGTGGATCGCAGTAGCGAAGTGGGAAACTTTTTTGCGGGAAAAATCGCCGGCATTGCGGTTTATAACCGTGCCTTGACACCTGCGGAAGTATTCGCGCTTTCGCGGATTTGAGGGGAAGGGGTGGGACGAGGATAAGCCCGTTCACCTTCGCGCGATCACAAAACGCGGGACATCGTTGAGGTCGGTTTCGTGGCGGACTTCGGGCCAGCCGGAGGTGTTTAATTCTTTGGCGAGGACGGGCGCGTTGACTCCGCCCAATTCCAACGCCAGGAAACGAACGCTGTCCGGCAGGGTTTGCACCAGACGACGCGCCGGACCAAGGCCGTCGGTGCCGCCATCCAGCGCGGTGGATGGCTCTTTGCACACTTCGGGCGGCAGTGCCGACATTTCATCTGTGGTCAGATACGGCAGATTCGCCACCACGGCGTCCGGTTGCAAACTGCCCAGCATATCGGCCTCTTGCCAGCGCACCCGTCCGAGGCCCGCGTTGCGCTGCTGGTTGGCGCGCGCCAGAGCCAGCGCGGCGGGGTTGATATCGGTTCCGGTGACGGCGGAGGATTCCGGCAACGATGCCGCCAGTGCCAGGGCGATGGCCCCGCTGCCTGTGCCGACATCCACCAAATGCGCGGGCGGTGCGGCGGAAATTTCCGCCAGGACCCACTCCACCAACATCTCGGTTTCGGGGCGCGGAATCAAAACCCCCGGACGACACTCCAGGGTCAATCCGCAGAACCCGGTTTCACCCATGATGTATTGTAATGGTTCGTGTTCGGAACGGCGTTTGACCAGCGGGCGTAGCGCATCCAGCTCTGTGTCACCCAGCGGACGGTCAAACTGCATGTAAAGCTGCAGACGCGGAATCCCGAGCACATGTGCCAGTAGTAGTTCCACCTGCAACCGTGGCGACGCCACCTCCTTCTGCCGCAGAAACACGGTCGTCTTTTCCAACAGTTCCAGAACGGTCATTGGAAAGAGAGTTGAACAGGAAGACCGCAAAAACAACAGCCAAGTTTATTCCGGGGGGTTATCTTCGATTCTTTTCTTCCAATAGCCCGGTCCGCAAGCAGTGCCCTCGCCTCACTGGGCAGGGCGAGCACCTCATCGGCTAAATCTTCAACGCGCATCTGGCGATCCG
>CAZTYG010000353.1:0-2632 GCA_964617445.1 uncultured Blastochloridaceae bacterium | reverse complement strand
TGCGGGCGGCCTCCTCCACCAGATGCGGCGGACGGTCGGCAGGTGAAACAAGCGCAAGCGCGCGCACCAGTCCCAGAAAATACCAGGCCACCCCGCGCGACCAGCTTTTGAAGGTGCGCTCCCGCGTCTCCGGAAAATACCGCAACCAGAGGGCGTCGTCTTCGGCGAGGTATTGTTGGTTCACCTCCAGTTGGCGGATGGCTTTGGCACGGTATTCCTCCTTATTCGAGTAAACGGCAAGGGCCATCATCGGGTAAGCGATGTTGTAGGAGGTTTCGGCAACCACTCTCTCCCCCACGGCATCCACCACGCTGGAGTAATGGCGGCGAAACCCTTCTTCGGCAAGGGCCAGTGCGGGGTGATTGGGGGACAGCATGGCCAACAGGGCATAGGGCCCTGTGGTTTCCGGTTCGCCGGGTTCGCCGTCGTTGGGGCGGCTGCGGAAATCCTCACGGCGTCCGGTATCGGCATCAAACCAGAGCCCGAGCTGGGTATTGAGCATGGCGGCGGCTGCCGACTGTCCGCAGAGCGAGAGGTCATGCAGACCGTCCACGACACACACACCCATCCAATCGCAGGGCTGGATGGTGGCGGGGGAGCAGAAGAGTTCGAGAAAGCGATCCAGCGAAGGCGGTCCGGAGGCTGCGGCGAGGTGGGGGAGGACGGAGTCGGGCGCATTCGGTCCACGGTCCACAATCCAGAACGGGGTGACCGCCTCCGTCAGTGAAAGTGCCAGACCGTCGCGCAACGCGTCCGCAGCTTGCCGGGCATCGAGCGGAAGACCGAATACCTGGCCGGGACAGGCAAAGAGGACTTCAACCGTGCCATAGATTTCTCCCGACCGGGCATTGGCAATGCGGATGGAGTGGGGCACCCGTTCATCAACTGCCGCAGTGATCCGAAGCCGGGTCGGACCGTCCATGTGAGCGGAATCCGGAGCCCAATGCAGCACCGTGGGCGGACCGTCCTGGCCATGGCAAACGGGAACGGCATGACGTCCCGCCATGGGCCGTTTCCCGGCCGGAAAGCCAACCGGGGGTGCTTCCACCCGGATCACGGTTTTCCCTGTGAAGTCGGACAGGGGGAAGGCAGAATCATTTTTGGGCAGAATCATTTTTTCGGAGTCGTCCAGAGCATTACCAGTTGTCGCCTTTCGCCCCATATGGACACACGACCCATATTAGAACCGCAGGCGTATTCTATTTCTCTCTCAATCACTAATCCCTGTTTCCTTAATCACAAAACTCTCTACCCGCAACTCTATGTCCCTGAATGTTAAATGTCGAATGTTGCACCTCATCTCCGAAAAAATGATTCTGCCCAAAAATGATTCTGTCTCTTCTTTCATTGGTTGGGTAGCCTGCTGAGGGAGGCACGTTTGCAAAGTTGGATCGGGAAGCCCCACGGGTCGCGCAACATGATCAGTTCATCGCCGGCCGCGGTGACGGTCGGACCGGATTGATGGGTGGCACCGGCGACTTTCAACCGGTCGGCATCGGCCACCGGGTCGGCGGAAACAAAGCCCAGGTGAATAAGCAGCGGATCCTGGTTGGGATAGTCGGGGATGGGGGCGGTTTCGTTGCGGTAAATTTCAATCTGCACGGCACCATCTGCGGCTTCAAGGAAGTGCGTGTAGGTCGGGGCACCGATGGATTTGACCGCACGCATGCCCAGATGCCGGACATACCACGCGGCCATGGCCACGGGGTCGGAGGATTGGAAGGCGAAGTGTTCGATTTTCATCATAGCGAATGCCAGTACATTTTTTGAATTACGAATGACGCGAATTTATATTACGACTCGCGGAAATTCGCGTCATTCGTGGTTTAAAATTCCTTTCTCACGAATCCCCATTTGTTGTCAGAGAAAAGGACCTGCCAAGAGCGTTTGCCGACGAGTTCCTGGATGGTGATTTCGGTGGCATCGGGATTCACGTTGACCGCCCAGCGCACGGCGGCACCCGGACCTTCGACCACGGGGAGGCCGTCGATGGTTTTGAGATGCCACTCGGCGATGGGGCCGTAGCCATCGACGACAATGGCATGGATTCCGGTGCGCTCGGTCGCCGCCCTGGACTCACGGAACGACATCAATTGTCCGCTGCCCGGGCTGCCCTCGCCGATTCCCTGGGGATGCGGATGATAGGCATCATGGACGTAGCCATGCTCCGGACCGGTGAGACCGGCGCCGCTGAGGTTGAACAGTTTCATGCCGGCCGCACCGCGGCGGGCGACGAGGCGGTCGGGCTTGATGGGTTTGAGGGCGAGTTCGCCGTCGCGGTTGTTGAGCAGCCAGTGCCATGAAGTCCGCACCGGGCAGGCCGAGACAATGCGGTCCACAACAAACAACATGTGGCTGCCGCAAAGAATCCAGAACCGGGAAAATTGTTGGATTTTGGGTCCGTAGAGTGCGGCGGCCTCGGAGCCGACCACGGTGATTTCATCACACCTCTCGGCCAGCAGACGCCGGGCACCACGGTCGGCCAGAGGACCGACCTCGCGGGTCTGGGGGTTGAAGCGGACACGGGCGGAACGGGATTGTTCCAGAATGATGTGGCCGTGCTTGTCTTCTTGCAGGCCCAGATCATCGCTCTGGTTGAGCAGGAAGGTGCAAGTGTTGTGGGTCCGGGTGG
>CAZTYG010000352.1:0-2636 GCA_964617445.1 uncultured Blastochloridaceae bacterium | reverse complement strand
ACGGCCCCCTTCAACCCTGTCAGCACCCCGTCTGCCGCCTGCGGTCGGCTGAACGATCGGCTTCACCCGCGGCGCTTCACGATCGCACAGAGCGCGGTCGGGTGCAAGCCGGTGTTAGGCCGGGCCAAGACGCCTTCACCACAAGCGCTCGGGCGGATGAGGACGAACCAGACCGTCGCCGGACAACGAGCCGTCGCGCATTTGCCCGAGACACAGGACGGGCACCTCCGGCGGCGCCCCGGTGTCCAGCGCCAGCACTTGTCTTAGGGCTATGACGAGAGCATAGCTCGCTACCTGCGAACACCAGGCAGCGTCCTGAACCGTGTCGCTGGTCTCGTCTATGCCACCGTGGAACAGGGCATGTCGAAGCCGGCCGACACGTCTCCACACGCCTTCGCTGAGCCCTGCAGTGCCGGTCGCAAACGAACGAAGTCGCGCCGATTGGTCGTTGCCTTTGGTGGCTGGCATGCAGGGGGCGATGGCCTCCAAGGCAAAGGCATAGTGGGCAAAGCGTACGACCGGCTCTACTGCAAGCATGGCGCGCCGTTGCCAGCGAAGTGCGCGGAGTATCATCTTCCGTGCGTGAGGTTCAGACATCGCCGGTCTCTGAAGCGCAGACACAAGCGCGGACGGCGCGACTAATGGAGTCCGCAATGCAAGCGGCCGCTCGCGAAGTTCTTCGAAGGCCACAGCCGAGTACGCGTGCCCTGGGGCTGGAGGAGGGCTGGCGCTGAACGGTTCGAGATACATCCTCACCGGGGATAACGCCGTGAAGGAGAGGAGGTCTGCTATCTGTTCCAAAGCCTGCTCGGCGACATGCCGCAGGGACATGCCAACCGGACGGCATGTGAAATCCAGGCAGTGCCGAACTATGTGGCCGTCCTCATCGTTGTACAGCTTCTCTGGATTCCCGATCGTAATGTCGAAACCGGGCGTTAGAGCGCTTGGCCAATGAAAACGTCCGTCTTTGTCCTCGGTTGGCTCAAGACCTGCCTGCCCCACGAGCCAAGCGGTGCCGTACCACGGCGATGAGTGTCCAGTTGATTTGTCCTGCGTCATCCGTCATGTCTCAGTTCGCTCGGCCTAACAATGATTAGACGGATCCGGATAAAACCCGGATCTTCGATTTTTTGTCCGTATAATACGCCATCCGTTCGCCTGAAATATACGCAAAAACCCCTTTAATTTTAAGCGGTTGCTATTCTTGCTGTCGTGATCACGACATCTTATATGGATCCGCATAACACCACCTCTTGAGGGGGCTCACAGTCCGTCCAGCGGACCGCGAACTTTCCCAGGCCCTCGGTTGAGGACATGTGAATCGATCATCGTTGTTTGGACCTCGCGATGGCCCAATAGTTCCTGAATCGTTCGAATGTCATGGCCGCCTTCGAGCAAGTGTGTGGCAAAGGAATGCCGGAAGGTGTGGCAGGTGGCTCGCTTCGTGAGCCTGGCCTTCGCGCACGGCCTCTGACGGCTTTCTGATCCAGTGATTTGTCAAGGTGATGGCGACCTTATTCATTTGTCTTAGAATTGTTCCACCGGTGTTCCTAGGGGAAGACCCACTGCCACCGCCAATCCCGCGGCGCGTTGTGGTACGTGCGGTTCACCTTCTCCAAACACGTCTTCTCAGGCGTCTGAGCCACCCTTCAGATCCTGGCCGATATGAGACTTCCATCGCAGACACTGAAATTGGACAGGCAAATTCTTGTTCAACTCACAAAATTTGTCAAGGTTGGAGTGTCAGGCCTGGGGTCTGCTTTGAAAATCGTCAGGAGTCAAAAATGAGGAGTTGAAGGCTTGGAGGACTGTTCTTTACTCCTGCCTCCTGACTGAACCTCCCTGTTCATCATGCGTAGATCTGCCGGTGCGTTGCGCGCAGACAGGTGAGTCAACACTCATGACAACGGGAAAAATAGAGAAAAGGATGTCGAGAGGGTTTTACCTTTATAATTCCGCAGCCTCAGTAACTCAGGAAACGAGAGAAGCCGCCTATAAGCGAAGAAGGCGTGCGCCGTGAATGAGGGTCACAATGGTAACGGTGTCCTCGTCCACACGATAGACAACCCGGTAGTTTCCGACAAGCAACTCCCGATATGCACCGCTTTTGTCTTCCGTGACCTTTCGGCCGGATTCGGGGAAGTGCCGTCATTGCTCAACCCGCTGTAGGATGTGCAATCCGAAGGTCTGGGCATAGCCGGGAGAATCCGCTTTGATGAAGGACACCAGCGCCTTGAGGTCGTCGGGCGCAACAGCCGACCAGACTAGGCGAGCCATCCCGCCAACTCGCGCATGACCTCATCGTGCGGAATCACATGCCCGGTATCAATCGCGTCTTGACCAGCCCTTATTTTTTGAAGCACATACAGGTGATACTGGATCTCTTCCAGCGTCGCCTCTTCCGGTAATTGTTCAAGCAATTTCAAGACGGCCTGCTTCCCGCTCATTTCGCACCTCCTAGCCATTGCCGTCGTTTCCCAGCATGGTGGTTGAATATTCAAGGAAAGGGATTCAGTCACACCAGAACGGCTCAGCAAGGAGGGTGATTGGGAAATGGAAGGTGACGCAGCCTCAGACACGAAGTTGGTAGAGTTGTAAGGATATTAAAGGGCGTTCGTAAGATCGTGAGGAGTACG
>CAZTYG010000351.1:0-2645 GCA_964617445.1 uncultured Blastochloridaceae bacterium | reverse complement strand
GTAACACCGGTCCGCCGAGCGCCACACAGCCATATCTGCCCGGCTGTCGCCGATGTAGTCGAACTTGCCCTCACCGAATTCCCGGACCAGCAGGTCGCGCTTTTGCTCCCCCGTCAAATTGGTCGCACCATCGGAGCTTAACACGCGGTCGAAGAGGCCCAAGTGGTTGGCAACGGCACGGGCATTGGTCGCATCGCTGCCGGTGACCAGGATGATGCGGCGGTCGCGCGCTTTTTCTTCGCGCAGAAAATCAAGCAGATCGTGCCGGTAGGGAAGATGCGCGGGATCGATACGGACGCGCTGAGCGATGCCCCGTTTCGCCCCGGCACGCTGACCGAAGGTCTGCCACGCCAGCAGCAACGCTTCCTTGGGGTCCCGCGGCAGCAAACCCAGCCACCCCTCCACCGCCGTGTCGGTATGAATCAATGTTCCGTCCAAGTCCACGCACAACGGCCGTTCCTCCCCTTTGCTCATAAGAATCCATATTCCCGTGATGCGGTGCAAGTTTCAAGCAGGACGTTCGCCCTTGAACACGGTCCGCCGTGATGGGAAACTGCGCCATGCGATTATTGGTCACCGGCGGCGCGGGGTTCATTGGCTCCAACTTCATTCACATGGCCCTCGGCGGACACCTGCCCGCCATTGATGAGCTAGAGCGACTCGTGGTTCTCGACGCCCTCACCTATGCCGGCAACCCGGAAAACCTCACCGGTCTCGACGGCGACCCCCGCTTCCGTTTCGTCCATGGCGATCTCAACGCGCCGGGCCTGATCGCAGCGTTGTTGCACGACGAGGGCATCACCCACGTCGCCCACTTCGCCGCCGAGTCCCACGTGGACCGATCCATCGACGCCCCGCGTGCATTTTTCGACACCAACGTCATGGGCACCCTCACCCTGCTGGAGGCCGTGCGCGACTCCGGCGGCGTCCGTCTGCTGCATGTCTCCACGGACGAGGTCTTCGGCTCACTCGGCACCGACGACCCCGCCTTCTGCGAAACCACCCCCTACGATCCGCGCAGCCCCTACAGCGCGTCCAAAGCCGCCTCTGACCATCTCGTGCGCGCCTTTCTTCACACCTATGGAATCGACGTGGTCATTACCAACTGCTCCAACAACTACGGTCCGCGCCAATTCCCGGAAAAGCTGATCCCGCTCATGATTCTCAACGCTCTCGAAGACAAACCCCTGCCTATCTACGGCGACGGCGGCAATGTCCGGGACTGGCTGGAGGTCGGCGACCACTGCACCGCGCTTTCCCTGGTCCTCGCCCGCGGGCGCTCCGGCGAGACCTACGCCATCGGCGGCGAGGCCGAAAAAACCAACCTCCAAGTGGTGGACACCCTCTGCGCCGTGCTCGACTCCCTCCACCCGCGCGTCGGCGGCTCCCACACGGAGTTGAAAACATTCGTCCGCGACCGTCCCGGCCACGACCGCCGCTACGCCATGGACATCCGTAAAATTCGGGCCGAACTCGGTTGGTCGCCATCAGTTGATTTCCACCAGGGACTGACCAACACCGTCCGCTGGTATCTGGACAACCGCCCATGGTGCGACGCCATCACCTCCGGACGCTACGCCCGCCAGCGACTTGGCACCTCCGCGTCGAGCGCGGGCGCATGTTGACCACCACCGGATTGGCCCCATGCTGATCGCTTGCGCGTCGAGGTTCTCAACACCGGATCAGAACTCCTGCTGGGACAGGTGGTCAACACCCACGCGGCCTACTTCGGAAACGAGCTGCTGAACATCGGCCTCCGCCTGCAACGCCAAACCACTGTTCCCGACGGTCCGGACATTCCCGCCGCCCTCGCCGAACGCCTCGCCTCCTGCGATATCCTGCTGGTCACCGGCGGCCTCGGTCCCACCTCCGACGATCTCACCCGCGACCTCGTGGCAGCCCACTTCGGCCTCGAACTCGTCTTCCACCCCGGCATTCTCGAAAAAATCCTCGCCTTCTTCGCCCACCGCCGCCTCACTCCGCCCGAATTCGTAAAGGTCCAGGCCATGATCCCGCGCGGCGCGGACGTCCTGCCCAACGACCACGGCACCGCCCCCGGCTTCCACCTCGAACACAGCGGCAAACATGTCTTTTGCCTGCCCGGCCCGCCGCGCGAACTCCATCCCATGTTCGAGCAATCGGTCCTGCCCGTCCTCCGCAGACTGCTCCCCGACGCCGTCCCCTTGCCGCTGAAAACCCTCCGCGTCTTCGGTCTGGGTGAATCCCGCGTGCAGGAACTGGTCGAATCCGGCCTGCTCCGCCTCCTGCCGGACATGGAGATCGGCTACTGCGCCCGCCCCGGCGAGGTGGACCTGCGCCTTATCGCCCCGAACCCCGCCGCCCTCGATCAAGCCATCGCCTTCGCCCACGAGACACTCGGCCCCTGCATTTACGCCGAGGACCACCAAACCATGGAGCAAACCGTCGTCCATCTCGCCACCGCAAAACAGATACTGCTGGCCACTGCCGAGTCCTGCACCGGCGGCCTCGTTGCCCATCGCATCACCAACGTCCCCGGTGCCTCCGCCGTACTTGACCGCGGCTGGGTCACCTACAGCAACGAATCCAAAACCTCCGCCCTCGGCGTGCCTGCCGCGCTCATCACCGAATACGGCTCGGTCAGCGGCCCCGTCGCCGAAGCCATG
>CAZTYG010000350.1:0-2675 GCA_964617445.1 uncultured Blastochloridaceae bacterium | reverse complement strand
GGTGCATCTGTTAAAAATTTTAAAGTAGGAGATAGGGTATTGGCATTCAGTAGGTTTGGAGGCTATGCCAGTCATGTATTGACACCAGAACTGGCGGCTAAACCAATTGGGGATACGGTACTTGCAAGTAAGGCTCTTGCTTTATCGGTTCAGTATAGTACAGCTTGGTACGCATTGGAAGAATGTCTGAACCTCCATCCCGGCGACCATGTTTTGATCCATGCAGCTGCAGGTGGGGTGGGAACAGCCGGTGCAACGGCGGGAGTAGCGCCTTCCGACCCCCCACCGGCGAGAAATACCGTGATGCCTATCGCCGCTGCCAACACCACCGTGGCGGCCGCAATCCACAAGCCATGGTTGTTTTTTTGCGGCGCGGGGGAGCTGTTCCATTCGGTCATGGCGGGCAGGGCCCCTTGGACCGGCGCGGCCCGCAACGGAAATTCGATCGTATCGGTTTGATGTGCCATTTCCAACGAAGCCAACGCCTCTCCAGCGTTGGCCGGACGGTCTGACGGGTTCTTGGCGATCAACCGATCCACCCATGCGCCGATCCCCGGATGGACATGGGGGGCGCGTTCGGACAACGGAATCGCCCGCTCATGCAAATGGGCGGCGATCATCGCGTGAATCGAATCACACTGGAAGACCGGAACTCCTGCCAGCGCGTGGTAGAGCACCTGCCCGAAGGCATACAAATCGCTGCGGGCATCGACCGGACGGCGATCAAATTGCTCCGGTGCCATGTAAATCACCGATCCCAATACCGTTCCCTCATCGCTCACCGTCTGCTCGCGCGGGGCGTGTTGAAAACGGGCCAGGCCGAAATCCAGAACTTTGAGATGGATGCGGCGGTTATTCGAGGGACGCACCATGAGGTTGGACGGCTTCAGATCACGGTGGACAATACCGACCTCGTGCGCGGCACCGAGCGCTTCCAACCCCTGACGGGCCAGCTCCAGGCAATCATTCTCCGGCACCGCCCCATCCTGCAAAATCTCCTCCAACGTTCGCCCGTCGATGTACTCCATAATGAAGTACGGCCCCTCCTCGTCGGAGCCGAAGTCATAAAGCGTGACGATGCCGGGATGGGTCAAAGATGCGAGAACCCGCGCCTCCCTCCAGGCATCGCGGGTCTTGTCATTGGACCAAGCACTGTCCTGAAAGAGGCGCTTGATGGCCACCCCCCGGTCCAACTCGCGGTCATGTGCGTAAAATACCTCACCGAGACCGCCCGCCCCCAAAGAGCGCAGTATTTGGTATCTTCCCGCCACCCAAATCTCTGGTGCAGTCGTGGGCACGTCATAACCATAACGCCTACCCGTCACAGACCTGTGAACAAAGGGAAACAGTTCCGTCACGATCCGCCCCTCTGAAAGCCGAAAAAAACTGTCAAATCGTTCTGGCACTCAGCTTTCCTCTCGTCTAGAAACAGAACCCTTATGGATACAGCCCAACGCGTTCAACTACTCACCCCCTCTCTCACCCTGGCAGTCGATGCCAAAGCCAAAGCCCTCAAAGCAGCCGGCCAGGACGTCATCGGTTTCGGTGCGGGGGAACCTGATTTCGACACCCCCGAGCACATCAAGGCCGCCGCCATGGGTTCGCTCGATGCCGGATTCACCAAATACACCCCCTCCTCCGGCATCCCCGAACTCCGCGAGGCCATCTCCGAAAAACTCAAAAACGACAACAGCCTGGCCTACAACCCCTCCCAGATCATCGTCAGCTGCGGCGCCAAACACGCCTGCTTCAACGCATTCATGGCCGTCCTCAACCCAGGTGACGAAGTACTCATCCCCGCGCCCTACTGGCTCAGCTACCCCGAAATGGTCAAACTTGCCGGCGGCGAACCCTACATCGTCAACACCACTGCGGAATCCGGCTACAAACTCACCCCCGACCAATTTCGCGACGCCATCAGCCCCTCCACCAAAATGATCGTCCTCAACACCCCTGGCAATCCCACCGGCACCATGTACACCGAGAACGAATTGGCCGCGCTGGCCGAGGTGGCACTCGACGAGGAAGTTATTATCCTCTCCGACGAAATCTACGAAAAGATCATCTACGACGACCATAAACACGTCTCTATCGCCAGCTTCAGCGGTGAGGTTTACAACAATACCATCACCGTCAACGGCTTTTCCAAATCCTACGCCATGACCGGCTGGCGCCTCGGATACCTTGCCGCCCCCAGGCATATGGCCGAAAAAATCGACGCCATGCAGAGCCACAGCACCTCCAACCCCACCTCCTTCGCCCAGAAAGGCGCCCTCGCCGCGTTGAAGGGACCCCAGGACTGCGTCGGCGAAATGCTCGGTGAATACACCAAACGCCGCCGCAAAATCTGCGAGCTGCTCGACGGCATTCCAACCCTCACCTACGTCAGGCCCCAGGGAGCTTTCTACGTCCTCGCCGACATCAGCCGCACCGGCATGACATCCACCAACTTCGCCGAAAAACTCCTCGACGAGCAGAAAGTCGCCGTCGTCCCAGGCCTTGCTTTCGGCGACGACAACACCATCCGTCTCTCCTACGCCATTGGCTTGGACCAGATCGAAGAAGGCATTCGTCGCATCAAAAAATACCTCAGTTGATTCGCCCGGACGGGAGCGGGTTCACCCCCCCCCCGCCCAGTTCCGTTCTCCCAACCAAAGACTGGACGTCCAATCCGG
>CAZTYG010000349.1:0-2697 GCA_964617445.1 uncultured Blastochloridaceae bacterium | reverse complement strand
TTCGTCGGCCACGAGAATGCGCGGTTGGCAGGCCAGCGCCATGGCGATCATCACGCGCTGTTGCATGCCGCCGGAGAGCTGGTGCGGGTAGTCCTTGTAGCGTTTGTCAGCATCGCGAATGCCGACGAGGTCCAGCACGCGGATGATTTCGGCGGTGATATCGGTGACGTCGGGCCGGTGCAGGCGGATGGCTTCGGCGATCTGGCTGCCGATGGTGAAGACAGGGTTGAGCGAGGAGGAGGGTTCCTGGAAGATGTAGGCGATTTCTTTGCCGCGGTATTTGCGGATGGCATCGCCGGTAAGCGGCAACAGGTTGGCGCCACGGTAGCGGACTTCGCCTGCGACCGTGCAAACGGGGGGATCGGGCAGCAGCCGGGTGAGGGAAAGCGCTGTGACGCTCTTGCCGCTGCCGGACTCGCCGATGACAGCGACGGTCTCGCCCTCGTCCATTTGAAAGGAGATGCCGTCCACGGCGGTCATGCTTTCCGAGCCGGAATGGAATTGGATGCGCAGGTCGCGAATGTCGAGGATGGGGGTGGTGGTCATGGGGGGGTGTTTTAATCCGCCAGCGGGCGGATGGTATTTTAAGAATTAAGTTTCAAGTGGGGAGTGACTTGTGTCCGGGGTGTGGTTCAGCGGTTTTGAATGCGGAATTTGGGATCGACGATGTCGCGTAGGGCGTCGCCGAGGAGGTTGAAGCACATGACGGTGATGAAGATGGCGATGCCCGGAGTCAGCAGCCACCAGAAGTCGAGCATGAAGACTTTCATGTCCTCCTGGCTTTGTTTGAGCATCAGGCCCCATGAGGCGGCGGGTTCCATGATGCCGAGTCCGAGGAAACTGAGGGCGGCTTCGCCGAGGATATATGCGGGGATGGAGAGGGTGGCGCTGACCAGCAGGTAGCTGGAGAGGTTGGGCAGGAGGTGGCGAGAGAGGATGCGCGGGGTGGTCTGGCCCATGGCCTGCGCGGCCTGGACAAAGGGTCGTTGCGCCAACGACAGCGACATGCCGCGGATCACGCGTGCGGTGCCGGCCCAGCCGATGATGGAAAGAATGACGATGATCACCAGATACATCTGCGCGGGTTCGAAATACGGAGCGAGGGCGGAGCGCATGGCGAGCAACAGGTAGAGTCCCGGCACCGCCATCAGGAATTCGACCAACCGCATGGAGACAAAATCGAAGGAACCGCCGAAGTAGCCGGAAAGACCACCGACGATGAAGCCCATGACCATGGTGATGGTGATGCCCACCAGTCCGATGCTCAGAGAGACCTGGGCACCGTAGAGCAGGCGGGAGAACACGTCGCGTCCGGTGCCGTCGGAGCCCAGCAGATAGACGCGGTCGCCGGGGTCGTCGGACCCAACCTGGAACAGGCGGCGTTCGGCGGGAATGAGGCCGAAGAGTTGGTAGGGTTCGCCGGTCGCGAAGAAACGCAGGGGGAGGGTCGCGGCGGTGGGTTCGTAGAGGGCGGCACTGGGATCGATGTTGGCATAGACCTTGACGTGGAGACCGCCGTCTTTCCATGTGAGCGCGGTGGGTGGGTGGAAGGCTTTGGTGAGATTCTGGGTGGAGGCGCGGTAGGGGGCGAGGAACGGGGCGAACAGGGCCGCGGCATACATCAGTATCAGCACGGCGAGGGCGACCAGCGCCGGTTTGCGTTGGACCAGCGGGGGCAGCAGTTTTTTGGCGAGCATCCAACCGTGTTTTCCGCCCTGCCACGCCGCGACTCCGGCCAGCGCCACCGCGGCGAAAAAGAGCACGGCCAGCGCTCCCCCGCGTGCCGCACCGAGCATATTCGACCAACCCGGGTGCTCCCACGGAAAAAACATGTGGAACAGGGCCGCGGCGGCATATACCACCGCGATGATCAGCAGCGCGTAGAGGCTGTGGACCGGGTGGACGCCTTTGACACCGGACTCGATCTTGATCCGCGGGTCGGACCACGCCAGCAGGATGTCGGCCAGCATGTTGCCCAGCAGAAGCATCAGCGAGGCCATCATAACGCCCGCCATGACGAGGTATTGGTCCTGGGTCATGGCGGCGGCGAACACCAATTGCCCCAGACCGGGATAGTTCATGATCTTTTCCACCAACAACGCGCCGGAGAGCAGGCTGGAGAAGGCGAAGCCGAGGGAGGTAATTAGCGGATTGATGGCATTGCGCAGGACGTGTTTGAACATCACCACCCGTTCCTTCAGGCCCTTGGCGCGCGCGGTGGTGGCAAATTCCGCCCGCATGTAGTCCAGGAAGTTGGCCCGCAATACGCGCATGGTGCCGGCCACGCCGCCGAGGCCGAGCACCAGCGTGGGCAGGATCAGATGCCGGATGTAGTCGGTGAACTGCGCCGGGGCGGAGAGGAAATCATGTTCGATCGATGTCCGCCCCCCCACCGGCAGGATACCGGTCACCGCGGCGAAATACACCGCGAGAATGGCGAGGAAAAACTCCGGGATGGAGATCGCGGCGTAGGCCAGGAGCTGGCTGATGCGGTCAAAGATGGAGTCTTTGTAGATCGCGGCGAGCACGGCCAGGGGGATGGCGATACACCATGCGAAGGCCAGCGAGGCGAAGGCAAGGACCAGAGTGGCGGGGATGCGCTGGGCCAGCAGGTCGGTGACCGGGACTTTGTAGGCCCAGGATTCGCCGAGATTGAGGGTGGCCACCGACTGCAGCCAGCGCAGGTATTGCACATAC
>CAZTYG010000348.1:0-2700 GCA_964617445.1 uncultured Blastochloridaceae bacterium | reverse complement strand
CAACGCGTCGCCTCCCACTACATTCGCAGACTCCAGCAACATCTCGGCCTCTCCGGCGAACACGTCCGCCTGCCCGCCCACCTGGCTCCGGCCGCCGTGCTGGCCGCCAAGCTCGGCGACTTCGAGATGGTGGAGGGAAACCGCGCCAAACTGCTTCCCGATTATAACACCGCTATCGACGCCCTCGCCGCTGACATTCGCACCGCCACCGACCACGTCCACCTGCTCTACTACATTTTCGAAGATGACCCAACCGGTGGAAAGATCGCCGATGCGTTGATCGCCGCCGCCGCCCGCGGCGTGGTCTGCCGCGTGCTGATGGACGATGTCGGCTCCAAGCGTGGTCTCAAGCGGCTGGCCCCCCGCCTGCGCGCGCACAGGATTGAAGTAGTCCGAATGCTGCCGGTCGGTTTTTTCCGCCGCAACACCGCGCGCTTCGACCTGCGCAACCACCGCAAGATCGCAGTGATCGACGGCACCACCGGCTACGTGGGTTCGCAAAACCTTGTGGACCCGTTTTTCGTCCCCGGCCATCCCAATCAGGAACTGGTCGCCCGTGTGCGCGGCCCCATCGTTCACCAACTTCAGGCCGTCTTTTGCACGGACTATTTTCTGGAAACAAACGGTGTGCTCGACGACCCCCGCTACTTTCCCGCCATTCCGGCCGTCGGCTCCACCCCGGCGCAGCTGCTTCCCGGCGGCCCCGGCTTCGCCCGCGCCAATCAACAGGAACTTTTGGTCTCCCTGCTTCATTCCGCCCGTGAAGAAGTTGTGCTGGTCACGCCCTACTTCGTTCCCGACGAGCCTTTCCTGCAGGCCATGTACACCGCTGTGGACCGCGGGGTCGCGGTGCATTTGATTCTCTCCGAGTCCTCCAACCAGCGAGTCACCCAATACGCCCAGATGTCCTATTACGAAGAACTGCTGCAGGCCGGTGTACGGGTCCATCTCTACCAACCGGGCTTCCTCCACGCCAAACACGCCGTCATCGACCACGAGGTCGCCGTGCTCGGCTCCACCAACCTCGACATCCGTTCCTTCGCCCTCAACGCCGAGGTCAGCATGTTGATCTACGACAAGGACATCGCCGGGGAGCTCGAGGACATTCAGCGCGTTTACATGGACCACAGCACCGTCCTCGACCGCCGCGAATGGGCCGCCCGCCCGTGGCACCGGCGCATGTTGCAGAACACGGCCCGGCTCATGGACTCGCTGTTGTGATTTCCCCGGCACAAGCTACCGTTACCTCCATGTTCGGCTGGTTCGAGTGGACGTTGGCGCTGCGCTTTCTGCGCCCTAAACGAACGTATGTCTCCATCATCACCATGCTTTCCCTCGTCGGCGTTCTGCTCGGAGTCATGGTCCTCATTCTGGTGCTCTCGGTCATGGAGGGCTTTCAACGCGAGCTGCGCGACAAAATCATCGGCTTCAACGCCCATCTCACCGTCTCCAACTTCGCCATCGTCGAGGACCCCGAATCGCTCGCCGAAACCATTCGCGCCGACCCCTCGGTCGTCGCCATCACCCCCTTCGTCCTGGGCCCCGTTCTGCTCGAGGTCTATGGCCGCATCTCCACCCCCTATATCAAAGGCATCGAACCCGCCACCGCCGAGCAAGTCGTGCCCCTGCGCGATTCCCTCGTCGCCGGCGAATGGCTGCTCGGCCCGGACACCATCCTGGTCGGTCACGAATGGGCCACGCGCAACGGCGTATGGCTCGGCGACAAGGTCTTGGTCTTTTCCCCGCGCAACATCCGCCACCTCCGCCCGGACGCCGAGGCCGAAACCGAGGCCGTCATGTTGCCCGCCGAATACTATATCGCCGGGGTCTTCTCCACCGGATTCTACGACTACGACAGCAACTTCGTGCTGTTGGAAATCTCCGAAGCACAGCGACTCTATTCCATCGACGGCGTCCACGGCCTGGCCGTCCGTCTGCGTGACGCCTTCGACGCCGTGCCCGCCCAGCTGAGACTTAACGAGCGCTTGGAGCCTCCCATGCGCGCGCTCACATGGATTGATCAAAATAGCCGTCTGGTTTCCGCCGTGGCCGTCGAGCGCCGCGTCATGACGTTCCTGCTTTTTTTCATCATGCTCGTCGCCGCCTTCGGCCTGAGCAGCACGCTCATCACCGTCACCGTCCAGAAAACCGGCGAGATCGGCCTGCTCAAGGCCCTCGGCGCCCATGACTCCCAGATCGTCACCATCTTCACCCTCTACGGCCTCATCGTTGGCGTCATCGGCGCCAGCCTCGGAACCTCGGCCGGGCTCCTCCTGCTCGCTTTTCGCAACGAATTCAGCGCATGGCTGGAAGCCACCTTTCGCGTCGAAATCTTTCCCGCCGAAATCTATAACTTCCTGGAAATCCCCGCCGTCATCGACCCCTGGACCGTCGCGGGGATCGCCCTTTCCGGCGTCCTCGTGAGCACCGGCGCGGCCCTGCTGCCCGCCATCGCCGCCGCGCGCATCGACCCCGCGCGCGCCCTCCATCATGCGTGACACCGCCCCATCCCCGTTGATTGAACTCCTGGACGTCGCCAAAACCTACGCCTCCGCGCCGGGACGGGCGTTGACCGTCCTGAAAAACATCAACCTTCGCGTGGACCGTGGTGAGTCCGTCGCCATCATGGGGCCCTCCGGCTCCGGCAAGACCACGTTGCTCAACCTCGTCGCCGGTCTCGACCAGCCCGACTCCGGAACC
>CAZTYG010000347.1:0-2709 GCA_964617445.1 uncultured Blastochloridaceae bacterium | reverse complement strand
AACAACGGACGACGGGGTGCCGGGGGCGTTGATGGTGATCGCGGTGATGGAGCCGCCGTAGCTGGCGGCGAGGTAGATACTCACCAACAAAATCAGAGCCAAAGTCGGCGACATACCGTAGGTGAAGGGAACAAGGAGGGCGACGCCCATGGAGGGGGAGAGGCCGGGCATGGCACCGACAAAAATGCCGATGACGATACCGATGAAGATCACCAGCATCGGCTCCCAACCAGCCACATAGGCCAGCCCGCTTAAAAGACTTTCAAAGATATTCATACGTTATCCACCGAAGAGGCGGCCGAGGGGGAGATCGACGTGGAGGGTTTTTTGGAAAACGAAATAGGCAAACGCCAGCCAGCTGACGGTGATGGCGGCGATGACGGGGCGGTTTTTGTATTCCATCATCCACAGTAGCAAGGGAACAAAAGCAGCGGAAGCGACGAGGTAACCAACCCATGGAATGAGCAACATGTAAACGGCAGCGGCACCGATGACGAAGAAGAGCAACATGGGGGCCGCTTCCGGTTTCTTTTCGGCGCGTTCGCGCAGGATGAGCCAGGTCTGATAAAGGGCGAGCGGCACCAAAACGAAAATCCACAGGCGCGGAATGCCACCGGCGCCGATACTGTCAATTTCAGACGCTGGTGGCAGGACTTCGGAGACGACGAAGAATACGACGGCGACGGAGGAGAGAAAGGCCAGCACCATGAGTTCACCGAAGATGGGGCGATGCTTGGAACGCAGAAGGTAGAGGCCAAGCATGAGGTTGAGCAGGACCATGGTGATTTTGAAGAAACCGACGGCGGGCGCCTCCCCAACCCCGGCCAGCAGGCTGCGGCGGTCGCCGCGCTCGCGCAGCAGACCCATCTCGCGAAGGTAAAAACGGAATTCTTCGCGGTCCTGTTCGACGATGCGGCGGAACTCGGGGGCTTCCTGGTAATCGACGTTGATCCCCTCCTCAATCCAGGTCATCACCCATTCGGGATCGCTGGTGACGCGTCGGAACAGCTCGCGGTACCATTCGCGCACTTCGTCGGGCATGCCCTGGCGGAAGGCGAAGCCGCGCCAGATACGCTCGTTTTCGAGACCGTCGATCCCCAGCTCACGGAAGGTGGGCACATCGGGAAAGGCGCGCATGCGTTCGGGGGCGGCGACGGCGACGATTTTCAGGTCATCCTTGCCGATGACATCGCTGGGGTTGCCGAGGTAGGTGGCACCCATGCCGCCAAGCAGGGCGGCGACGGCGCGTCCGCCGCTTTCGTAGGGAATCCAGCGGGCTTCGATTCCGGCCTGCCGCCACATCTTGACTCCGGAGACGTGCTTGACCCCGCCGATGTCTGCACCCAGCCAGAGCTGGCGTCCGCCTTGGTCGAGCGCGTCCTGATAAACCTCCTGCCAATTATCCAAGCCCTCGCCGGGATTGGTGATGACCACATGGGGGTTGTCCATCACGTAGGCGAACCAGTCCACGCCATCGATCAGGTCGTCGCGCTGGGAGGCGATGATTTTGGAAATGTTCGAACGGGTGACGGCGAGCATCGTGTAGCCATCCGCGGGCATCTGCAGGACTTCGTCAAAGGCCACCACGCCGCCGGCTCCGGGTTTGTTGATAACCACGAAGGGAACGGTGGTGTATTTGCGGGCGACCTCGGCGAACTTGCGTGCGGTAAAGTCGATCAATCCGCCCGGGCTGGTGTAAACCACGATGCGGACCGGACGGGATGGAAATCCATCGGCATCCGGCAGGATTTCTTCCTGGGCGTGCAACGCGGCAGCGGATAAAAAAAGGCAAACAGCCGATTTTACAAAGAGATCACGGAGAACGTGAAGAATAAAGGACCGGACATAGCTGCAATTCAGAAATGTTCCATAAATTCCGTTCAGGTGGACTGCTCTTTTGATGTTTACCATCCGTGATCCCTGAACTCTGTGGTCTCTTTGTAAAAGGAACGGGTTTAGAACAGAACCTGGAGACGGGCGCGGAACATCCAGGAGTCCTCGGCGGAGACGGCGCGGTTGGCACGGGCCCCGCCCAGCTCGTTGTATTCCACCCCGGCGGTGAACTTGATGTCGTTGCCTTTGATGTAGTGGTTGAAGCCGAAGTAATACTGCCGGATGTCGTCGAAACGGCGGCTATCGGGGAAGAAGGTCGGCGCGTTGCGGACGGATTGGTTGTGGCGGATGGCCTCGTCGCCGTTGGTATCGAACTGAGAATACATGCCGACCAGTTCCCACTTGGGATGAACGAAGATCGAGGGCTGGATGGTGAAGCCGGACGGGCTGACGGCGGGATCGCCCGCTTCCCCGGTGTAAGACATGCCCATCCACTGGGCCATGAGGTTGAACCAGCCGTAGTTATAGTTGAGGAAGGGCGAGTAGCCGATGGCTTCGGCACCGGGGTTATCGCGGAAGTCGAAGGCGACGTAGGCGAAGTCCGCACCGACATCGAAGGTGCCGAAGCTGGTGCGCAGTTCATTGTGCAGGCGGAAGTAGTAGGAGGGGCTGACGAAGTTTTTATCCGTGGTGGCCATGTCGGCATCCCACAGGGCATCCGGCTCTTCGCTGGGATGAGCGATGGCTGCTGAGTAGTGGAGGTCGTAGCGGTTAATCGGGCCGAGGTCGGTGAGCACTTCGCGGAAACGCCCGTTGACGGCGAGGCGGACGTGCTGTTCGCCGATATCACCGAGCTTGACGAAGGTACGGTTGGCG
>CAZTYG010000346.1:0-2726 GCA_964617445.1 uncultured Blastochloridaceae bacterium | reverse complement strand
CGGCTGCCGCACCACACATTGGTGGCGACCATAATGAGCAATTTCGGATTGGACGAGGCGCTGCGCCACGAGGGCGGCACCGTCCTGCGCACCGCCGTGGGCGACCGGCATGTCATGGAGGCGATGGCGGCGGGCGGTTACGCGCTGGGCGGGGAGCAGTCCGGTCACATCCTGCTGCCCGATTTCCTGCCGACCGGCGACGGTTTGCTGACCGCGCTACAGGTTCTGCGCGTGGTGACCGAGTCCGGTCGGCCGCTGGCGGAACTACGCAGGGTCATGAGCAAATACCCCCAAATTCTGTTGGGGGTGAAAGTCCGCGAGAAAAAGCCATTGGAAGAGATGCCCGCCGTGGCAGAGGTGTTGGCGGCTGCCGAGGCGGAAATCGGGGTGCGTGGGCGGGTAAATTTCCGTTATTCGGGAACCGAGAACAAGGCGAGGGTTTTGCTGGAAGGACCGGACGCGCAGCAGTTGAAAGAACTTGCGGAGCGGATCGAACTCGCGTTTGCACCATTTCGACTTAGCGAATCACAAAACTGAAGCCGATGCCGGTGTGCGGGCGCGCGCGGCGGTGGTGGTAGTATGCCGGGTGATGCCGATAATATCCCGGATGGCCGTAGTAGGGCCGATGATAGCCGGAGCTGAAATGGAAAGAGGGCACAAACACCGGCGCTGGATTCACAACCATGGGTCGAACCCATTGGGTCTGAGTTGTGGCAGGACGGACTGCGGAGGGACGGGCCGCGGTGGTCCGGGGGGCGGCAGGTCTTGCGGTAGCAGCGGCGGCGACCCGGCGTTGTTCGGCTGCTCGGCGTAGGAGGGCGTCACGATGCGCGTTGGCCGTTGTGATCCATTCCGGAACGCGTTCCATCCGAACGGACAACCGCGTCACTCGTGCTTGCATTTCCGTCTGACGCTGCCGGTCATCGGCACCGCGCAGGGCATCGTCCGGGCGGATGCGGTGTTCTTCACGCAGTGCATCTTCCAGTGTGTTGAGTGCGGCCAGTTGCTGCGGAAACATGTCGGTGTCCCGGCGCAGAAGTTCGGCATCGGCCTCGAACTTGGCCGGGACGATGGCGTCGGCTTTGGTGGCATTGCGCGCCGCGGTCAGATCCTGCTCCAAAAGAGTCCAGCGTTCCTCGGCATTGGTGATCAGCTGTTCCAACGCCGCGGCGATCACGTCGAATTCCTGTTCGTGAACCGCGCGGGCCTTCACAAGCCGTGTTTCATATTGGTGATTTTGCCATGCAAACCACCCAGCCGTTCCCATGGCAATCGTCAGGACCAAGCCGATGGCGATGAGTGCCCCGACGGCCAAGTTAATGAGTCGTTGGTTATCCGGCAGCTTCAGGGTGATGGTGCGCGCTTGGGTTTGTCGTTGGGGTCGATCCGATGGGTCCATGTTCATAGATACCCTAAGACGCTCCACCCGTCCCGCCGATTCATCCCATTCCGCATATCAGCGGAAATCCATTTTTCCGAGCACAAATACTGGGTCATTTCGTTCCCGGAATATCCCTCTGAATGTTACACCTGAAACATTCAGAGGGATGACGTGTGAATGTTTCAGGTGTAACATTCACAGGTCAATTCATGGGTGATATTTGTGGGAAACGGGAGAGGGGGTGGGAAAATGGTTGTTGGGATAGGGAGGGGGTGGATAGTTTCAGGGGTTATGAACAGCGCGTTAAAAGCAACGTTGGCGCAGGTGGTGATGGCGCTGGTAGTGATGGGCGTGCTGGTTTGGCTGGCGCGGACGGCGCCGTTTTTTGAGGATTTGGAGGACCCGCAGGGGGCGATGGATCAGTGGGGGTTGCTGAGCGCTCCGGTGTATCCGTTGTTGGTGGTGGCGGCGACGGTGTTGTTCCTGCCGGGTGGGATTCTAAGCCTGGGCGGGGGGTTCTTTTTCGGGTTGTGGTGGGGAACGCTGCTGGTGTTGTTGGGGAATTTGATTGGCGCGGCGGTGGCATTTCTGGCGGGCAGGCATCTGGGGCGGCGGTTTGTCAGGGATCGGATTCTGCGGGATTCGCGGTGGTCGGCGCTGGACGGGGCGATCGCCAAACGCGGGGCACGCATTGTATTTTTCAGCCAGCTCAACCCGTTGTTTCCGACAAGTCTGTTCAATTATCTCTACGGGGTGACGAATGTCCGGTTCTGGCCGACGATGATGTGGGTGGGGTTGGGACGGTTGCCTGGGATTTTCCTGTATTGTTATCTGGGGACGCTGGGGCAGCTGGGGGTGCGCATCCTCAGCGGGGAGTCGGAGCCGGGGCCGCTGGATTTTGTTTTGTGGGGAGGCGGGTTAGCGCTGACGGTGGTGGTTGCGGTGGTATTGGGCAACACGGCAACCAAGGTCATCGGGGAGGCACGCGGCGGCGGGGAGAGTGCGGACGCGCAGAAAACTTATTCCACGAACAATTGACCGGCGCGGCGGCGGCAATGGCGTCCGCGTGGCAGGTTGACGCGGGCAGGGCGGATGTGGTGGAGGAGGCCGCGAACGGATTCGACCAGTTCGAAGTCGATGTCGCCGATGCCGCGGGAATGCAACCAAGCGCGCAGGGCACGGCGCTGCCATGCGATGGAGCGGGTGCGGAGTGGTGCGGTTTCAAGCCGGTCGGGCCAGACTTCGGGGAGCCGTTGGGACCAGTCCTGTTCGTCGTCGGCGATGACTTCGGCGGTGCGGTTGAGGAGGGGGACGATGTCGCGCCCGGCGACTTCGTTGAGGCGGG
>CAZTYG010000345.1:0-2751 GCA_964617445.1 uncultured Blastochloridaceae bacterium | reverse complement strand
GGGCTTCTTCCATGCCATCCGCAAACGCATCATCGTCGCATGGGTCCTCACCTTTACCATGATCGGCTTGGTCATCCTTGTCCGCATGACTCCCCAACCTTGGCGGGGGTTGATCGACGCCGGCGTTGTCGTCGGCCTGTTCATGGGCTGCATCTCCATCCTCTGGTTTGCCGGCCGAACCATGCGCACCGGCCAAATCGACCACGCCCCGGACCTCCCTCCCGCACCCAAAACCACGAATGAACCAGCCGGTTACAACCACTAATTTTAAAAGTATTTAGCGAACATTAGTAGTTAAGTCCGTCTGTTTCCCGCAGCCGGGAGCCGCCCCCGCGCATGTCTCCCAGCTCTCATGGGCGCGCCGCCGCAATACGTCCCGGCAGTTTTCGATCTCCCTGCGCCGCAGTTCCAGGTTCTCGTTGGCGATGGTTGCCAGATCGTCCAGGTTGTACAAAAACACATCCGGCAAAGCGGCGACCACCGGGTCCACGTCGCGCGGCACTGCCAAATCGATCAAAAACAACGGCCGCTGCGGATGGCCTCCGCGCGCCGCCGTGATTGTTTCGGCGTCGATCAACGCCGTCGGCGCCGAGGTCGAGCTGATGACCACGTCGAATACCCCCAGTCCCGCCAGCGCGTCCTCCAGCCGCATGCGGCCGCCGCCGAACTCATCCGCCAGTGCTGCGGTCCGTTCCGCGTCCCTGCCGGCGACCATGGGTGCCTCGCGCATCCGCCCGGCGAATTCCCGCATCGTGCGCCGCGCCACCTCGCCCGTGCCCAGCACCAGCACGCGGCAGTCGCGCAGTTCGCCGAACACCCGTTGTGCCAGTTCCACCGCCACACCCGCCTCGGTCACCCGCCCGCGCTGGATGCCGGTGTGCGTGCGCGCCCACTTGCCGGCTTGGAATGCCCGTTGGCACAACCGGTGCAGCCACGGCCCGGCCGTGCCTTGGTCCACCGCCTGCGCATACGCCTTTTTCACCTGGCCGGAAATCTCCGTCTCCCCCACCATTTGCGAGTCCAGCCCCGACACCACTTCGAATAAATGCGCCGCCGCTTCCGCGTCCGTCCGCAATTGAAAAAAACCGCGCCACTCGCCGGCATCCCGCCCGGTGAAGTTCGCGAGCAATACCTCCAACCCGCGGGTGCCTTCCGCGGCATTTCCGGCACCGTAGAACTCCAAGCGGTTGCACGTGCCCAGCACCAGACATTCCGCCAGTCCGGGAGTTTCCCGCAGCGCGCGGTGCAATTCCGCCATCCGTGACGGGGGCAGCGCCAGGCGTTCCCGCAACTCCAGCGGCGCGTCGTGGTGGTCCACCCCCCAGACCCAGAACCCGCGAGCCTCCGGAGCGCTCCCGCTCACGGCCGGGCCTCTCGTTCCCGGCGCTCCGCGACGTTGTCCGGATGCCGACTTGCGTTCACCGGTCCGAGCGACAGCAGCAACCCCGCGAAAAACACCATGGCGAACCAGCACCCCGTGTGCGTGTACATTCGGTGCAGCCGTCGCATCCACCACAACACGACATATCCCAGCCACAGCGTGGCGATCATCAGTAACTTGCCCCCGTCCACCCGTGCCGGGTCCCCCCACCAGTAAAAAAAGCCGATCGCCAGCGAGGCGCTCATGACCACCAGGCCGATCCCCAGCAACCGTCCCGCCATCCGGTCCAGTTGCACAATCGACGGCAGCACCCGGAACACCCCGTGTGCTTTCTTGTGCTTCAACCCGTGGTGCTGGATCAGATACATCAGCGACACCAGCGCCAGCACCCCGAATGCCCCGTAACTGAACGCACCGAGCGCCGCATGGGTCTCGATCCACGGATTGCCGCCAAAATACCCCGCCGTATATTCATGGTCCCACCCCGGCACCGCGAAGGACCCCGCGCTGATCAAAACCACCAGCGCCGTCGTGAAAAAACCCAGCAATCCCATCCGGAACACCGGCCCCACCAGCAGATACAACAGGGTTGCCGACCATGCGATGAACTGCAGGATTTCGAAGGGATTGCCCAGCGGACAGCCGCCCGCCTCCATCCCGCGGGCGTAAAGGCCGGTCGTATGAATGAGAAAGCCGGCGCCCACGGCCGCCAGCATTACGCCCGGACGATGCCGTTCACCGCGCAACAACATCCCCAGAGCATAAACGAACGCCCCCGCATAAATCACAGCGGCCAGCGCCATCCATCCACGATCATCCATCCAATCCAGCACAACCCAAAACCCTACCCGCCCCCAGCGCTCCCGCAAAACCCAATTTATGCCCCTTCCAGCTTGGCGCGGACGGGCATTTACGGCTTACTGTCGGGGTGCCCGAACCCGCCCCGCATATTCGCACCGCATCCGACGACTCCGCCGCCGCGCTGCGAGGTGTCACCCACCTGGGCATCGGTGCCCACCCCGACGACCTGGAAATCATGGCCTTTCACGGAATCGAGTCCGCGCGCGCGGGCGGGGCCTTCGGCGGCATCACCTGCATGGACGGCGCGGGCGCGCCACTGGCCGGGGACGACCCCGGACGCGCCGCGCGGGTCCGCCGCCGCCGCGACGAACAAATGGCTGCTGCCGCCCTCGGCGGATATGCCGTCCAATACTGCCTGGAGTGGCCGCGTGCAGAGTTGGAGGCGGACCCATCGCCGTTGGTCCGTCAACTGCGCGGTATTTTACAGGGGTGTGCGCCGGATACGATTTACACCCACAACCCGCTGGACAAACATCCCGCCCACCGCCTCGTCTGCAGCACGGTGGTGG
>CAZTYG010000344.1:0-2752 GCA_964617445.1 uncultured Blastochloridaceae bacterium | reverse complement strand
TGGCCTTGCGACGGTCGCCGAAGCCGGGGGCTTTGACGGCGCAGACTTGCAGGGTGCCACGGAGTTTGTTGACCACGAGGGTGGCGAGGGCTTCGCCTTCGACGTCCTCGGCGATGATCACCAGGGGTTTGCCGGCTTTGGCCACCTGTTCGAGCAGGGGCAGAAGGTCCTTCATGCTGGAGATTTTTTTCTCGTAGATGAGGAGCAGCGCGTTTTCAAGGTTGGCTTCCTGGGCTTCGGCGTTGGTGACGAAGTAGGGGGAGAGATAACCTTTGTCGAACTGCATGCCTTCGACCACTTCGAGGGAGGTTTCGATGGACTTGGCTTCTTCCACGGTGACGGTGCCGTCTTTGCCGACTTGGTCCAGGGCATCGGCGATGATATTGCCGATGTTGGTGTCCCAGTTGGCGGAAACAGTTGCGACCTGGCGGATTTCTTCCTTGTCCTTGACCTTTTTGGATATCTTGGCGAGCTCGGCGACGACGGCTTCGACAGCTTTGTCGATGCCGCGCTTGAGTTCGGTGGGGTTGGCACCGGCGGTGACGTTTTTGAGGCCTTCGCGGTAGATGGCCTCGGCCAGAACGGTGGCGGTGGTGGTGCCGTCACCGGCGATGTCGCTGGTTTTGCTGGCGACTTCGCGGACGAGCTGGGCGCCGATGTTTTCGTAGCGCTCTTCCAGTTCGATTTCTTTGGCGACGGTCACGCCGTCCTTGGTGATGGTGGGGGAACCGAATTTCTTATCGAGGACGACGTTGCGTCCCGCGGGTCCCATGGTGGCTTTGACGGCCCGGGCGAGTTTTTCCACTCCACGGAGGAGGGAGTGACGCGCGGTTTCGTCGAATTGCATTTGTTTGGCTGCCATAATGTTGTGTTCTCCTTTCTTGAGAATTTCTATTGTTTCTGGTGGGGCGGATTATTCGATCACACCGAGGACGTCGTCCTCGCGCATGATGAGGTATTTATCGCCATCGACGGTCACTTCGGTGCCGCCGTATTTGCTGTAGAGCACGCGGTCGCCCTTCTTGACTTCGAAGGGGATGGCCTTGCCATTGTCATCTTTTTTACCCGTGCCGAGGGCGACGATTTTGCCCTCCTGGGGTTTTTCCTTGGCGGTGTCGGGAATGATGATGCCGCCTTTTTTTACTTCTTGTTCCTCGATGGGTTCGACCAGAATGCGGTCGCCCACGGGTTTGAACTTGATGTCTGCCATAGACTTGAGTTCTCCTTTATTTGTTGGTTGGGTTTGTTGTTCTCGCGAACAAAGCGGCGGAACCACCGACAGGGCGGCCCCGCTTTGTTAGAAAATTATTTCTTTTGGTCTTTGTCGATGACTTCAAAGTCGGCGTCCACGACGTCGTCTTCGTTATTGCCGCCGGTGGCGGCCTTGGGTTCGTCAGCGGCATCCGGAGCCGACCCGGCCTGCGGCGCGCCAGCCTGGGCGGCGGCGGCCTTGTAAAGTTCGGTGCCGATTTCCTGGAGCTTGGCGTTAAGCGCCTCGGACGCGGACTTCATGGCGTCAACATCCTCGCCCTTGAGTGACTCGCGGCACTTTTCGACGAGTTCTTCGATTTGTTTTTTCTGGTCGTCGGTAATCTTGTCGGCTTGGTCCTTGACCAGTTTTTCGGCGGCGAAAGCGGTGTTGTCGCAGGTATTGCGGATTTCCACTTTTTCCTTGGCCTTGGCGTCCTCGTCGGCATGGGACTCGGCCTCTTTGACCATTTTCTCGATTTCGTTTTTGTCGAGGTTGCTGGAGCCGGTGATGGAGATTTTCTGTTCCTTGCCGGTGCCGAGGTCTTTGGCGGAGACGTTGAGGATGCCGTTGGCGTCGATGTCAAAGGTGACCTCGATCTGCGGGATGCCGCGCGGGGCGGGTGGAATGCCGTCGAGGTGGAACTTGCCGAGGGATTTGTTGTCCTTGGACAGCGGGCGCTCGCCCTGAAGGACATGGATTTCGACGCCGGGCTGGTTGTCGGACGCGGTGCTGAAGGTGTTGGTCTTTTTGGTGGGAATGGTGGTGTTGCGGGGGATCATCGGCGTGGCCTGGCCGCCGAGGGTCTCGATGTTGAGCGAGAGCGGGGTGACGTCGAGCAGCAGCACATCGCTGACATCTCCCTTGAGCACGCCGCCTTGGATGGCGGCGCCGATGGCGACGACCTCGTCGGGGTTGACGCCCTTGTGGGGCTCTTTGTTGACCAGGTTGTGGGCGATCTCGATGATCTTGGGCATGCGGGTCATGCCGCCGACAAGGACCAGCTCGTCCACTTCGGAGGCGGCGATTTTGGCGTCCTTGAGGCAGGCTTCGACCGGTTTGACGGTGCGTTTGGCGAGTTCATCGGTGAGCTGTTCGAGCCGGGCGCGGGTGAGCTTGAGCTGGATGTGCTTGGGCCCGGTCTGGTCGGCGGTGATGAACGGCAGGTTGATGTCGTATTCCTGCGAGGAGGAGAGGGCGATCTTGGCTTTTTCGGCCTCTTCCTTGATGCGCTGAAGCGCGTCGGACTGGCCATGGAGGTCGATGCCCTGGTCTTTTTTGAATTCGGCCACGATGTGGTCGATGAGGGCGTTGTCCCAGTCGTCACCGCCCAGGTGGGTGTCGCCGTTGGTGGACATCACCTCGAAGACGCCGTCGCCGATCTGCAGGATGGAAATGTCGAAGGTGCCGCCGCCGAGGTCATAGACAGCGATTTTCTCGTCGCTCTTTTTGTCGAGCCCGTAGGCCAGCGAAGCGGCGGTGGGTTCGTTGACGATGCGCAGG
>CAZTYG010000343.1:0-2776 GCA_964617445.1 uncultured Blastochloridaceae bacterium | reverse complement strand
GGAGGTGGGTAATGACTACCCGAGGAAACGCACTCCCGCCACGATTAGGCTACTCGAACATTTAGACACATCGGCCCGGGAAATGTTCAAGCCGTTTCACCTTTTTTTGCCCTTTGGCGGCGCGCCCACGGAGTCGGCCAGCCATTTCAGGTAGCCCGGATGGCCGTCCAGAACAGGAAGCATCAGGACTTCCGGGCAGTCATAGGGGTGGATGGCGGTCAGCCTGCGCCGCAAGGCGGGTGCGCGTGCCGGAGTGGTTTTGATGACCAATGGCACCTCATTGGCCCGCTCCATTTTGCCTTTCCAAAAATAATGGGATTCGCAACCGGGTAGGATCGAGACGCAAGCAGCCAGTTTTTCGATCAGCAATATCCGGGTGATTTTGCGGGCGGTTTTGCGGTTCGGTGCGGTGCTGAGAACCACCACTGCGCGGGCCGGCTTGGGGGATTGCGTCGCTGCCATTACACAATCTGGCCGGGGAAAGGCGGATTATCAATGTTTCTGACCCGGCACTCCGATTCATCTTTTCATACAAGTGAATGCGTCAGGTGATGCATTCAGATGTCGGGCGGGGCGGGCTGCGATGGTTGCACCGCAATCCAAAGAGGATTGACGGGGGGGGGATGGGGGGGTTCTCTCTTGGTATGAGCGAACCCGGTAGCCCGACCCCCCAGGAGTTGGATGGATTGACGGTGACCATCGACCGCTGCCAGCGGGTGGAGGAAAGCGACGTCCCCGCGCATCGCCCGCACAAATTCGGTTACTATGTGACGATTCGTAACAATAGCCTGCGAATCGTCACCATCTTGTCGCGCAAATGGGTGTTGACCAACCGCAAGGGCCACCGCCTTTACATCGAGGGGGACGGGGTGGTGGGGCAGTTCCCGCGGCTGACACCGGGCGACCAGTTTCATTACAATAGCTATCATTTGGTCGACTCCACCAGTACCGCAGAAGGTGCCTATTACGGGCGCGATGAGGACGACACGCCGGTGGTGGTGCGGATTCCGCCGTTCGTGATGGAAGTGCCGGGGTCGGAATGAACGGAATGCTTTGGTCTTGCCGATGGTGCGGGCTGCGGCTTGTGTGGTGGACATGAAACTGGCGGTGATCGGAGCGGGCAATATGGCCGGGGCGATGGTGCGCGGAATGCTGCGCGCCGGAGTCTGGCGCGCGGAAGACATCATGGGCACTGCCCTGCCGGAATCCAAGGACGCGTTCCTGACCATTCATCACGGCTTGCGCTGGGCCGAGACCCCGAACCAAGCGGCGCACGGCGCGCATGTCGTGCTCTTCGCGACCAAGCCGGACCAGTTGGCGGATGTGGTGGCCGCCGCGGCGGCCCGGCGTGTCGCGGCGTGGAGTCGATGCGGTAACGCTATGGCGGGGGGGGGGCGCCGTTGGGTGCGCGCGATGCCCAACACGCCGTTGCAGGTGGGTTGTGGCATGACGGCGTTGGCCGGGCTGAACGCGACGCCGGAGGATTGGAGCGCGGCCGAGCCGTTGTTTTCCGGTGCGGGCGAGGTGGTGAGGTTGGAGGACGAATCTCAGCTGGATGCCGTTACGGCCTTGAGCGGTTCGGGTCCGGCGTTTTTTTATGTGTTGATCGATATCATGGCCGCCGCCGGTGAGGCCGAGGGATTGCCGCGTGCCACCGCGCTGAAGCTGGCCGCGCAGACCGCGGTGGGAGCCGGGCGGATGTTGCAGGAAGCCGGAAAAAGCCCGGAGGAACTCACCATCCAGGTCACCAGCAAGGGCGGCACCACCGAGGCGGGGCTGGGTGTGTTGCGCAACCCGGTGCTGGCCCAAATCCTGCGCGATACCATCGCCGCCGCCGCCAAGCGCAGCCGCGAGATGGCCTGACGCCCCCCGCGCACGATCAAGGCTCTTCACCAAGCTGGGCGACCAACCAGTCGGTCATACCCGGTACCGTGGTTTGGGGACATGCTCCAAGGCATGGTCCTCATGGGTCGGCTTGCAAAAATGGAAAGCCGAACCTAACCTGAACTGGTGGTTACGGTTGCTGAGAGCAGAGCTTTTCTGGAGGCCAAACACCGCCAACGCGGCGAGTTGAGGTTGCGTCTCTGGGAGGAGGCATCTTCCGATGCGGACAGAATCATTGAGCACATAGCCAAGAAGCATGGTGCGCGACGCATCTGGCAATGGGGATCAATTCTCAAGCCGGAAAACTTTTCGGAAATTTCCGACATCGATATTGCGGTCGAAGGCATTCTTGATGCCGGGAGTTATTTTCAAATGCTGGGCGAAATTATGCCCATGACCCGCTTCCAAGTGGATTTGGTCCAAATGGAGAAGATAGAACCGGAATTTGCCGCGTTGATCCGGGCCAAGGGAAAGGTGGTCCATGAGCGTTGATGCTGAAAACAGTCTGCCTGGTCATGCATGGCATCAAACGCTGTTGGAAAACATGGCGCTTGAGGTGGAAGGGGTCCGTCCTGCGGTCATCGACGATTCGCTCAGGCGCGATTTGATCGAGATTCTCAAGTTCCGGCACTTCAGCCGCTACTATTTCGAGCTCGATTATGACTGGGACAAATTGCGGTTTCTCCTCGTCAAATTCAAAGCGATCCACCAAAGCCTTCCGCAAAAATTGTCCGCATTTACCGATCATCTGGAGGCCCTGCTGGAAGGTTCGGATGAGGGTTCCTGATCCTCAATTTGCCCACGGAAGCAGGCTGCGGCGGGTGGCGGAAGCATCGCGCCAAAAGCTGTCGGCGAGGCGAATGATTTCCTGCCAGGGGGTGCTGTCTGTGCC
>CAZTYG010000342.1:0-2789 GCA_964617445.1 uncultured Blastochloridaceae bacterium | reverse complement strand
CATTGTGCACGGGGCGGGGGGAACGTTACTCCAACACCACAAAGAACATGCGTTCCACTACCGGACCCAGATTCCATGCAATGAGCAGTGTGGCGAAGAGCACGGGGATAAAGAGCCACCACTCATGACCGCCCTGCACCCAAATGCGGCAACGTGGCGGGAGTTTCATCCAAAAGACACCCATGGCCGCTGCGGCGATGGGAAGGGCGATGATACATAGCAGGATCGAGGGCACCTTGGTTTCCACCAATGGGGCCAACCAAAGGGCGGCGAGGAAGCCGAGCACCACCGAGGGCAGGGAGGCCATGATTTCCATCGTGGGCTTGACGATGCGGCGCACATCGGGATGGGCAAACTGGGAGACATACAACGCCGCCAACAGGGCGATCGGAACGGCGAACAGCATGGCGTAGAGCGTTCCCTTGAGGGTGCCAATGATCAGTGGCACCACGGAAAGCTTGGGCTCGAACTCATCGGAGCCGCCGGTGGACTGCCACTCGAACTTGGATTCCTCGGAGCCTTCATACCAGAGCTTGCCAAAAAAGGCGCGCCAGCCCGCAGCCGGATGGTGATCGTTCAAATCGTAAACGTGCAGGGTGTTGTTGGTATCCAGAAAGAACATGGAGGTGTAGCGCATGCCCACGCGGGCCAGTTGAATATCAAAGGGCAGCTGTTCTTCCCAGCGCACGGTTTCAGTGGTGGCGAAGCGCAGGCTGGCCAGGTTGCCATGGCCGAGGAGGAATGCCTTGTTACGAACGGTTCCGGAGAAGAAGGTGGCTCCGGCACCGATATTCGGGAATTGTTTGGTGCGCCCGAACATGCGGTAAGGTGCGTCCTGGGGGGTATACTGACTGTAAACGACGTTGTCGCCGGCTTTGCTGGTGAAAATGATCGAGGCGTCGCCGAAAAGGTAATCGGCGGAGGCCACCTGTTGCTCGGCAAAACCCTCGAACGGGCGGAACACCTGGCGCATTTCGATTTCGTCACCGGTGCGGTAGAAATAATAAGCATTGCCTTCCTGGGTGATGCAGACAATCACATCCGCGTTGCGATTGACCAGCACTTGGATGGGGGTTCCTTCAATGGAGCTTTTCAGATCGTAGCGTTGACTTACACCGACTTCCCCGCTGCCGAAGAGGGAGCGCTGCTGTGCCAGCAGCAGGGCGCGCAGGCGCAGTTCGCCTTCCTCTTCCTGCACCACACCGACCAGCTTGTTGGCACCGCCATCGCCATAACCGATGGAAATGATTCGACCGCCCTGGCCGCCCTCCGCCACCGGATACATGGCCTGGGTGCGCACTTCCACTTCCATGGTGCGCTGGTTGTCGACGAAGACCGGCTCGTAGTTGATGTTGACCACGCCGACGTAACCGTCGTCGGTGCCCACATAAAGTTCCTGCCGACGGGCCTGGTAACGGAATGCGGTGATCTCGCGGGCCTCGCGGTCCTGCGTGGCTTCCGCAGCTTCTGCCGCCGCCAAAGCCAGGACCTCACCGTCCGTTTCCACAACGCTTTCTCCTTCCACGGCGGCGACAGCCTCAGAGGTGTCGTCCACGGACAGATTCACATTGCGGAAAAAGTGTCCACGATCTCCCGCCAGATCAAAAAACGTGAAGCGGCCACTGGGATCCATGGTGAAAGGCAGCTCGCCGTATTCATCGACACCGAGCAGCACGTATTCGGCCGGAGGAAGCGCATGGGACGCCTTTTCTTCCACCTTGGCATCCATAAACAACGGCCAAATCTGCCAGGCGATAAAAATGAATATGCCGAAAACGACTGTGATGATGCTGATCCCACCCACCTTGATGAAGTGGTTCATGAAGCGGTCCACCACGAGAGTGACCTTGGAGGCACTGAAACGTTTGGGATCAGGCTGAAACTTGCGGACGTCGGAGTTTTTGGATTCGCTCATGAAAATTTCCTGGGCTTGGGTTGAAAGATCAGACGGTCTTTGCTTTCAAAGGCCGTGTGGTCTGGCAACTGTCAGTGCTGGGGTCGCCTGTGGCAGAACAATTTTTGGAAGGCTGCCCAAGCTACTTTAAAAAAGCCGGGGAGGGTTGAACTCCCCGGCTTTTTTATTGAGATTGGCTATTACAGACCAGTCTTTTTGACTTCCTCGGCGGAAGCGGTAGCGGGCATCGGGAAGTAACCGTCGCGAACGACGACTTCCTGACCCTGCTTGGAGACCGCGAATTTGATGAATTCGCCGGTCAGCTTGTCAGCCGGGGCGGTGGGGGCCTTGTTGATGTAAACATACAGGAACCGGGCCAGCGGATACTTGCCGGAAACGGCGTTGGCCGGATTGGGTTCGGCACCTTCGAGAGCGATCGCACGCACGTCGGAGGTGGCATAACCGATGCCGGAGTAACCGATGCCACCGAGGTCGGAGCCGATGCCCTGAACCACAGCGGAGGAGCCGGGCTGTTCTTTCACGGTGGCGCGGTAGTCACCGCCGCCGAGCGCCACGTCTTTGAAGAAGCCGTAGGTGCCGGAGGCGCTGTTGCGTCCGTAGATCGAGAACGGGCGGTTGGCCCATGCGCCGGTGAGGCCGACCTGGCCCCATGTGGTCAAATCCTGGCCACCGAGCTTGCGGGTGCTGGAGATAATACCGTCCACTTGCTGGAGGGTCAGTGACTTGATCGGGTTGTCCTTGTGGACGAACACGGCCAGGGCGTCGATGGCGACTTTGATTTCAGTCGGCTTGTAGCCGAACTTCTTTTCAAACTCGTCGATTTCCTTCGAGCGCATGGCGCGGCTCATGGGGCCGAGCTGGGCGGTGCCTTCAA
>CAZTYG010000341.1:0-2791 GCA_964617445.1 uncultured Blastochloridaceae bacterium | reverse complement strand
TGGAACATCGGGCCGATGCGGCAGGCGGTGCCGGAGGCGCTAGCGGATTTCGAGGCTTTTGACCCAGCGGAGGACCGGGAGTCCGCCCCGGCGCGGTCGGCGGTGGTGCCGGTGGCGTGGGTGATGGCGACGGTGATCGGAGGGCTGTGGGTCAGCGGAGCCGGATGGACTTTGCCAACTTCCCTGGAGGAACTCGGCACGGCGTTTGGCAACGCCGATGCCGCTTCCGTCCTTTTGATCGCCTCCGGATCGGGGTTGGTGTTGGCGATGGTGATGAATTCCCGCGGATGTTTCGGCGCGGCGGGTCGCGGTGCGGCGGCGATGTTGGTGCCGGCCGGAATTCTGATCGCGGCGTGGATTCTGAGCGGGCAGTTGCGGGTGTTGGAGGCCGCACCGTGGCTGGCCGCCGGGCTGCACGGCAATTTGCCGATCGGATTCTTTCCGGCGGCGGTGTTCCTGCTGGCCTGTGCGACGGCTTTCTGCACGGGCACGTCCTGGGGGACGATGGGCGTGCTGCTGCCGCTGGTCATTCCGCTGGCCGTCGCGCTAGGTGGCGACAGCCTGGTTCTGATCCCAACATCATTGGCGGCGGTGATGGGGGGCGCGGTGTTCGGCGACCACTGCTCGCCGTTGAGCGACACCACGATTGTCTCCGCGACCGCCTGCGGGATCGATCCGGTCGAACACGTCCGCACCCAGCTGCCCTACGCGCTGCTCACGGCGGTGGCGGCATTGCTGCTGGGTTATCTGCCGGCGGGACTGGGGCTGCCGTGGTGGATGGTGTTGCCACCGGCGGGTGCGGTGTTGTTGGCAGTGACGGCGCGACTGGCACAGGGGCCCATTCTCCAGCGCCCATGATTGAGCTGTTGGGCAATCCGAGAGAATTAGAAATGAGGCAGGTGCTACATTTCTGATATGGAGGAGCAACGTGGGGAGGGGGTCCATGCCACGACAAGTTCACGCGGAAAGCTGTCATCCGGCGGGTTTCGCTGAGGAGGGGCCGTTTACCATTTCCATTTGGGTGGGAGGACGGCTTTGAGCACCATCACCACGGCCAGCAGCGCGAGTCCGTAGAGCGTGAGCCAGAGACCGAGGTTGTAGTCGATTTGTTGGAGGACACGGTCGGCGGTGGACTGGTTCATGCGGACACGGAAGAAGAGGTAGAAAAACAACTGCCCGCCTGCGGCGGCGAACAACATTCCAACCGGCGGTTTTTTCATCAACATGAGGAATGCGCCGACGAGGGCGAGGACCGGGGCGAGTATGACCAGCTTGAGCTTAAAGTCTCCACCGTGGCTGCCCCAGATCATGCTGAGGAATCCGGAGGCGGCATGGTTGCGTTCACGCTCGGCGGAGGGCAGCACCATCAACTGGTATGCGGACACGCCCTCGCCCGGAGCAGCCCAAAGCGCCCTCCATTCCGAGGAGCGCATGAGAACGTAGGATCGCACGGGGTCGTCCTCCTGGACGATGAGGTCGCGGGCGAGTTCCATGGCGTTGCCGGGGGCGCGCAGCGGGGCGTGGCGTGCCCATGGGAGGAAAAAGGCGATGACGACTGCGGCGGCCAGGAGCCAGCCGAGGATGATGGAGGGAGATTTTTTTTTCATGGTTTTTGGGTGTTGATGGTTGGTGGTTTCAGCGGCCGAAGAGTTCGGTCATGGCCTGGGTCGGAAATTGCCGGCCCGGACAGGTGGTGGGGGTGATGTTGATTTGGCGGTGGGTGACGAAACGAGGATAGGGCGCGCCGGTGCGCTGGCGGAGGTAGTTGACCAGCTCGATGAGGGAAGCGATCTGGCGGCGGGTGGGGCGGTTGCGCTCGAAGTCGCCGACCAGACAGATGCCGATGGCGACGTTGTTCTGCGCATCGCTGCGAACGTGGCCGCCCTGGAGCTGCTTAAACCAGCGCTCGCCCACCTCGATCGCACCGTCGCCGGTATCAGTGCCGTTGCCAATGACGAAGTGATAGGCCATGCCGTTCTCCATGCCACGGACGCGACGGTGGTAGTAGTCAAAGATTTTTGCACTGCCGCTGCGGGTGCCGCTGTGGTGAACGACGATGTATTCCCACTTGCGGGAACCGATGCGCGGGCGGTCAATCTGGCGGCGGACATCGCCGACCACGAAGGTGTATTGCGGCGGCGGGGGCGCAGCCTTACCGCGCAGGCGCAGGCGCTGGCCGACGCGAATGATGTCGGAGCTCAGGTTGTTGAGGCTGCGCAGTTCGGTGATGGTCATGGAGTATTTGCGGGCGATGGCGCTGAGGGTTTCGCCGCGGACGACAGTGTGAAATTCGGGGCGGGCCGGGGGCGGCGCGGCGGGAGCGGGGGGGGGGGTTGTGACGGGAATTTTGAGGGTCTGACCGATACGCAGTGCGGCGGGATCAATGCCGGGATTGGCCTCACGCAGTTGCGCCACGCTGACGCCGTATTGGCGACTGAGGCTGTAGTAGGTGTCGCCGGACTTGATGGTGTGAGTGCTCTGCGCGGACAGCAGCGCCGCCCCGGCGAGCCAGAGTCCCATGGTCCATCGCAAAAGAGCCGTCGGCACGGCCTCAACCTACTGATTTGCCGGGGACTTGCGTAGAAAAAACATCACCATCCGAGGAGGTAGGCAAAGACGAGGGGCGCGACGATGGTGGCGTCGGATTCGATGACGTATTTCGGGGTGTTGATATCGAGCTTCCCCCAGGTGATTTTTTCGTTGGGGACGGCGCCGGAATAGGAGCCATAGCTAGTGGTGCTGTCGCTGATCTGGCAGAAGTAGCTCCAGAACGGCACGTCTTTCCACTCCA
>CAZTYG010000340.1:2523-2795 GCA_964617445.1 uncultured Blastochloridaceae bacterium | reverse complement strand
CCCAAGCCGACCTCCCCTCGATCAACTCCCCCATGGTCGGCACCTTCTACCGCGCCTCCTCTCCCGACGCCGCCTCCTACGTCGAAGTCGGCACCGAGGTAAACGAAGAGAGCGTCGTCTGCATCATCGAGGCCATGAAAGTCATGAACGAAATCAAAGCCGAAATGAAAGGTGTCATCACCGAAATCCTCGCCGAAAACGGCAAGCCCATCGAATTCGGCCAGCCCCTGTTCCGTATTAAACCTCGCTGATCTTTTCCTCCGGGCGACCCC
>CAZTYG010000340.1:0-2513 GCA_964617445.1 uncultured Blastochloridaceae bacterium | reverse complement strand
CAAATGAGCCGGTCGAGCGAGAACGGTCCCGACTAGACAGGCATAGGCCCGGTCACCATGTTCGATAAAATCCTCATCGCCAACCGCGGCGAAATCGCCCTCCGCGTCATTCGCGCCTGTAAAGAACTCGGTGTCCACACCGTGGCCGTCTATTCCGAGGCCGACAGCGACTCTCTCCACGTCCAGCTTGCCGACGAGGCGGTATGCATTGGCCGGGGCCCCAGCAACGAGAGTTATCTCAAAATCGACCGTATCATCAGCGCCGCCGAGATTGCCGACGTCGATGCCATTCACCCCGGCTACGGCTTTCTCTCCGAAAAAGCCCACTTCGCCGAGGTCTGCGCCAGTTGTGGCATCAAATTTATCGGCCCCTCCGCCGAAGCCATCTCCAAGATGGGCGACAAAGCCATCGCCCGCGACACCGCCCTCAAAGCCGGTGTCCCCATTACCCCTGGCAGCGACGGCCCCGTGGATACCGAACAAGAAGCCATCAAACTTGCTAAAAAAATCGGCTATCCCGTCATGATCAAAGCCGTCGCCGGCGGCGGCGGCAAAGGCATGCGCCCCGCCCACAACGACATCTCCCTCGTCCAGGGCTTTCACTCCGCCCGCATGGAGGCCGAAAAAGCCTTCGGCAACCCCTCCGTCTATATCGAGAAACTTATCGAAAATCCCCATCACATTGAATTCCAGATCATGGCCGACCAGCACGGGCGTGTTGTCCACGTCGGCGAGCGCGATTGCTCCATCCAGCGCCGCAACCAAAAACTGCTCGAAGAATCCCCCTCCCCCCTGCTGACCGAAGACCTCCGCAAACGCATGGGAAAGGCCTCGATCAAACTCGCCGAATCCGTCGCCTACGAGGGTGCCGGCACCCTCGAATTCCTCGTCGATGACAGCGGCAACTTCTACTTCATGGAGATGAACACCCGCATCCAGGTCGAACACCCCGTCACCGAGGAAGTATACGGCGTCGATCTGGTCAAAGAACAAATTCTCATCGCCGCCGGCGAAAAACTCGGCCCCGACTTCGACAACCTCAAACCCCTCCGCCACGCCATCGAATTCCGCGTCAATGCCGAGGACCCCTTCAACGACTTCCGCCCCTCCCCAGGAAAAATCGATCTCTTCTACGCCCCCGGCGGCCACGGCATCCGCATGGACACCCACGTCTATGGCGGCTACACCATCCCCCCCTACTACGATTCCATGATCGCCAAGATCATCGCCTTCGGCCGCGACCGCCAGACCGCCGTCCGCCGGCTCGGCCGCGCCCTCGACGAAGCCGTCGTCCGCGGCATCAAAACCACCATCCCCCTCGGTCAGTTGATCCTCAACGACGTCGAATTCCAGCGCGGCAAATACAGCACCGCCTTCGTCGCCCGCCTCATGGAACAACGCGCCCAAATGATGCCCAAATTCGACTCCTGACGACGGGCCGCGCGTTGGGCGACAAAAGCGGTTTCCATCCGCTTTTCTAGGTCCTGTTAACGAAAAGGACCCAACCTTCGCGTCCATCGTGTCCCGTGCCTCCCGGCATGCCGGGATTCGTGTTTCAAATTGGTTGTTCTTCTTTCTGCCCCATCTGTAAAAAAACATTCGTGGCTCCCAAAATCCACTTGCATGAATTAGATATTCTGATATATCATATCTTTATCAATTAGAACCACCATGAGCCTCCCCAACCTCCTCTCCGACTTCCCCACCCCCTCCACCGCCGACTGGCGCAAAGAAATCGACGCCCAGCTCAAAGGCGCCCCTTTTGAGAAAAAGATGGTTTCCCGACTTCCGGAGGGCACCGAAGTCCAGCCGCTCTACACCCAGCAGGACGCCGCCTCCCTCCCCCACCTCGGCTCCTTTCCCGGTGCCGCCCCCTTCGTGCGCGGTCGCAACGCTTCTGGTTACCTCGCCTCCTCTTGGGACATCTCCCAGGAAATCCAGGTGGGCGACCCCCTCGCCTTTAACCTCGCCGCCCGCCACGATATCGCCCGCGGTCTGACCGCTCTGAACATGGTCCTGGACAAAGCCACCCGCAGTGGCCACGACCCAGATTGGGCTCACCTCTCCGACATCGGCCACGGCGGCCTCTCCATCGCCACCCTCGACGACCTGCAGAAAACCCTCCTCGGCATCGACCTCACCCGCACCTCCATCTTCATTCGCTCCGGCTCCTCCGCTCTTCCTTTCGCCGCATTGCTGATGGCGTTGCTCAAAAAGCGCAGCCTGGATGCCTCCATCCTCACCGGTTGCATTGAAATGGACCCCCTCGGCGTCCTGGCCCACGAGGGCGAACTGCCCCACTCCCTCGATGGCGCCTACCGCGAAATGGCCGAACTCACCGCATGGGCCTCCCGTCGCGCGCCCAAGCTGCAAACCATCTGCGTCCACGGCCGATCCTGGCACGAGGGCGGCGGTCATGCCGTTCACGAACTGGCGTTCACCATCGCCACCGCCGCCGACTACCTTCGTGCCCTGCTCCAACGCGGCCTCACCATCGACCATGCCGCCCCCCG
>CAZTYG010000339.1:0-2797 GCA_964617445.1 uncultured Blastochloridaceae bacterium | reverse complement strand
CGATCGCCTCCTGAAACAGGTTCCGGTTGCGGGTAGCCACGGCTTCTTTGAACTCCAGATTGGCCAGCTGAAAGGCCGCCTCGTTGGCCAACACAAGATTCTGACTGTTGATCAGTTTTTGATAGGTGCTTTTCGCCTCCGCGATCAGTGGCGCGGCCTCGGCCTCGCGCACCTCGTCCAGCATCTGCTGCGCGCTTTGCGACAGCACATAACCCAGCATGTATTGGAGGTCTTCCTGCATCGCCGCCGCCGCCGGATTCTGTTGCAGCGCTTCGATGTCGGCCCGTGCGTCGTCATTGCGCCCCAAATACACCTGCGCGGTCGCGCGCGTGATCACGGCATCCGTGTACAATTCATGTTCCTGGTGTTTTTCCGTCATCCCTGTGAGAACCTTGATGGCCTCTTCCCAGGAGCGCTCGGCGGCAAGACGGTCGGTTTGCTGGGCCATGTTGCCCTTTTCCATGTGCGCCCGCCCGATATAAAACGTCGCATACGGTACGATGTCTTTGTTGTCGGTTTTTTCCGCCTCCGCCAGCACCTTCACCGCTTCGTCATATTTCTGCATGAAAAAAAGCGATGCCCCGCGGTGGAAAACGGCCACCGGTTTAACGTCGTCGGGAAGGCCTTCGGTCGTTTTGAGTAATTCGACGGCCGCCGCGTAAGAGCCCAGGTTGTACTCGGTGATCCCCAGCAGATACCGCACACTGGCCGCGTCACGGTCGTCCTTGAAACGCTCCAAAAACTGGCTGAAAGACTGCTTGGCCGCAGCGAAATTGCCGCTGTCATATGCCTCCACCCCCTGCTGGCGGAGTTCCGCCGCGGTTTGCCCCAGGAGGGCGGGGGCAGTGATCCATGCGAGGATGAGAATGGTTACGAAGAATTTTTTCATAATCGGATGATTCAAGGTGCCACAGTTTGGGTGTAGCTTAAACCCAAAACATTATTTTTTTGTCGTGCCGACGTCACGAAAGAAATCGGGGGAACGGGCAACTTTTTTCCCGCCGGTTACCGATTCTGAAAAATGCGCTTGCCCTCGGCACCCGGTTGCAATTAGGTTAGTCCATGCTTTTCGGACATGCCATAGCCGCAGACAGCGCAGTGAATCACGGCCCCCGCCGCTGATTGACCCTACATGATGCAGTCCGTCCATTTCCATTTCCCCCCCCTTTCCCGGCTTTGTCCGCAGTAACCACCGCAGACGGGGCGATCCACCACCATCGACAAGGAGTATCCGATACAACGCAAGTTCCAACAGCAGCAGAAGTTCCAGCAACGCGTCAACCAGCGCATTCGCGCCCGCGAAGTCCGGTTGATCGGCCCCGACGGCGAACAGCTTGGGGTGGTCAGCACCAATGACGCCCTGGCCCGTGCAAGGCAGGTTGGGCTGGACCTGGTCGAAATCTCCCCCAAGGCGCAACCCCCCGTCTGCAAAATCCTCGACTTCGGCAAGTTCCGCTACGAGGTCGCCAAGCGTGAAAAAGAGGCCCGCAAACACAACCTCTCCGCCAAGGTCAAGGAACTCAAATTCCACATCAACATCGATGCCCACGACTACATGGTGAAGATGCGCCACGCCGAGGACTTCCTGATGCGCGGCATGAAAGTCAAACTCATGCTGGTTCTCCGCGGTCGCGAAATGCTCCGTAAAGACGACGGCCGCGAGATGGCCGGAAAAATCAAATCCGACCTGCTGCATGTCGCCGTCGCCGACAACGATCCAAAATTGGTTGGCAGAAACATCAACATGATGTTAACTCCCCTGCCCGCAAACAAACGGGTTAGAAAATACACCCGGGAGGGCGAAGAATACGAGGACACCGTGGACGACCACCACGACGACGACGATGAGGAAGCGCAAGCGACCCCGCCGACGGAACACGCCTCCGCCTGACCGGAAACGAAAAAGAAGAAAGAAACACCATGGGTAAAGGAACTGCAAAAGCCAAGACACGCAAAGCCGTGGCCAAACGCTTCAAAATCACCGCCACCGGCAAAATCAAGGCTTCCCGCGCAGGGCGCCGCCACCTCGCCGGCAGCAAAAACCGCAAACAGAAACGCTCGCTGGCCGCCCCCAAGACCATCGACAAGTCCGACCACAGAAAAGTCAAAGAAAACTTGCCTTTCGGCTGAAGTCCCACTAGCGTTTCCGGCTTCACTCAACCCAACCATCGGAGATCATCATGCCCAGAGCCACCAACGCTCCCGCCTCCCGCGAACGCCGCAAACGCGTCGTGGATTCCGCCAAAGGATTCCGCGGCCGCCGCAGCAAGCTTTTCCGCTACGCCAAGGACGCCACCACCAAAGCCAAATACTGGTCCTACCGCGACCGTAAAAACCGCAAGCGCGACTTCCGCTCCCTGTGGAACACCCGCATCAGCGCCGCCGTTCGCGCCGAAGACCTGACCTACAGCAAATTCATCGCCGCCCTCAAGACCGCCAAAATCGAGATCGACCGCAAAATCCTCTCCGACCTCGCTGTCAACGAGCCCACCGCCTTTGCCGCTGTGGTCCAAGCTGTCCGCGCCTGATCCGCCACGCCCGGCGCCATCCGGATCACCTTCGAAAGCCGCCGGGCCCCATGCCCGGCGGCTTTTTTCTTTCACCAACATCGCCTCCATGAACTTCATCGAACAACTCGCCGCCCTGCGCGACCAGGCCCTGCTCGACCTTGACGCCGCAGCCGATCCCGCCGCCCTCGAAGCCTGGCGCATCCAATACCTTGCTCGCCAGGGAGCGCTGCCCGCCGCCCTCGAAGGCATGAAATCGCTCGCCAAAGAAGAACGCCCCGCCGCCGGAC
>CAZTYG010000338.1:0-2807 GCA_964617445.1 uncultured Blastochloridaceae bacterium | reverse complement strand
GCGTCGAGGCCAGCCGACTGGACACCAACTACCAGCGCACCAACAACGAATACCGCCGCAGCAACATCCAGGTCCGCACCGGCTACCAGATCAACGAAGACCTCTATGCCGACGTGCTGGTGCTCTACAACCTGGCCGACGCCGGGTCGCCCAACACGATCACCAACCCCGACGCCACCGCCAACCTGCTGCGCGAAACCTGGCTGGTCTCTCCCGGCCTGCGCTGGCAGACGACCGATTGGTGGAAGCAGTCGCTGTTCTACTCCCATGCCCAACAACGCCAGGTGGCCACGGAATTCCCTCCGGCGGTCAACTTCTTCGCACCGCCCCCCACCCTGAACTTCGGCCAGAACAACCGCCTGCAGGTCGACAGCGACCAGGTGGACTACCAGAGCGATTTCCAAATCGCCTCCAACTGGTCGGTCAGCGCCGGGGTCTCGTTCACCGACACCCGCTACTACCGCAAGATCGACGTGCCCAACGAGTTCAACTTCCCGGTCACCCCCGCGGGCACCAAGGACATCGAGAACAACATGACCAACACCGCCGGGTTTCTCTCCACCCAATGGCAGCCGCTTGAGGGCTGGGCCCTGATCGGCAGCGTGCGTTTCGACCACGAATCGGACTTCGGCACCGAAACCACCTGGCGGCTCGGCACCAACTACCGCGTGCCCCACACCCGGACCCTGCTGCACGCCAGCTACGGCACCGGCTTCTCCCCGCCCACCCCGCAGGACATCGCGCCGACCTTCGGCGGCAACCAGGAATTGCTTCCCGAACGCAGCCGCGGCTGGGACGTGGGGGTCGAACAACCGCTGTGGGACGACCGGCTTGTCCTCACCGCCACCTACTTCGAGAACCGCATCACCAACCTGATCCAGTTCGACAACTCGACCTTCACCATCGAGAACATCGCCGATGCCCGTATCCGCGGCATGGAAACCGGCCTGCGCCTGCGTCCGTGGGAACCGCTGACCCTGTCGGCCAACTACACCCTGATGGAAGCGTGGAATCTGACCGATGACCTGCGATTGGTGCGGCGTCCCCGTCACCAGCTCTCCAGCTACGCCACCTATCGTCCGATCGAAGCCCTGGCCTTGACCCTCGGCGGCCTGTGGGTGGTCGACCGCGAGGACGCACAATTCCCCGGCACCGTGGACTTCGAAGACTACTTCCTCATGCGCTTCGCCGTGAGCTGGCAGGTGAATTCGCACGTGGAAGTGTTCGGCCGCATCGAAAACCTGCTCGACGAGCAATACCAGGAAGTCCTCGGCTTCCCCGCCCTGGACCGCGCGTTCTATGCCGGCTTCACCCTGCGGTACTGAGAAAAGAATCTTGGGTCTCCCGCCCAAGATTTCCGGGCCTTGGGCGGGAGGCCCTGTCCCCTCCCCCTGCGTCCAGACCTGCACCCTGGACGCCAGCGGGGGACGCTGCGCCGACTGCCGCCGCACCCTCGACGAAATCACCCGCTGGCCGACCATGACCGAAGACGAAAAACGCGCTGTCTGGTCGCGGTTATGGACGGCCCAGTTGAGGGACCGTGAGCTGCCTCCTTTCGACTCGGCGGCTAATTTTCTGGCATTGCCGACATTCCAGCATCATAGTACCCATTGATGTTGTCCTTTGTGCGGTCCGGCATGGAAATGGGGCGTGAATTGTGGCTTTTATGGCTGGGACTCTCGCTAATGACCGCCGTGCTTTTCGCCATCGCCCATTACCTCGGACTCCACACCCATCCGGCCGCGCCGTTCCTGCTGTGGTTTTTGCTGTCCCTCGCATTTTTTGTCGCCCTCGCATTCATCCACCGGTCCGGACGCCAGCGCGCTGATGCGATCGACTCCGCCACCAGTATGCGCGAACTCAACCAGGCTCTCACCGACGCCATTCCCGTGCCAGTCTTCACGCGCGACACCCGGGGCATATACACCCTCTCCAACGACGCCCACTGCGCGCATCTCGGACTTTCCCGTCGCGAAATCGTAGGCCGCACCACCGATCAAATCCACTCTAGCGCCCATGCCGCGTTCTTTACCGAATACGACCAGCAGGTTCTGGAAAAAAATGCCATTGCTGTTTACGAGACCACCACCCGGAACGCCGCCGGCGAGGAGTCCGATGTCATGGTGTATAAAAATGTTTATCACGACTCCAGCGGTGCCGCGGCCGGTGTCGTCGCGGTTTTGATCGACATCACCGAGCGGAAAAATTACGAGCGCCTCACCGAGCAGGCCCGCCGCGAGGCCGAACAGGCCAGCCGCGCCAAAAGCGCCTTCCTGGCCACCATGAGCCACGAAATCCGCACCCCCATGAACGGCATCATCGGCATGGCACAGGTCCTCGCCAGCACCAAACTCGATCCTGAACAGGCCGAACTGATTGAGATCATCCAGAACAGCGGCGACTCCCTGCTCCACCTCATCAACGACATCCTGGACTTCTCAAAAATCGAAGCCAACCAGCTTGAACTCGACCCCAAGCCCACCCCGCTTGCCGACCTCATCCACAGCACCACGGACATGTTCAGCGTCGAACTCTCCAAAAAGAACGTGGAACTCGCCGTCTGGATCGACCCGAAAGTCCCCCCCGTAGTCAACGCCGACACCCTGCGCCTCAAACAAATCCTCACCAACCTCATTTCCAACGCCATGAAATTCACGGCGCAGGGCGAAATTGTCGTCTCCCTCGAAGTCGCCGAGCGCCGACCCAAGGAATGCGTCCTGCATTTCTTCGTGCGTGACACCGGCATCGGCATTCCCGCCGACAAACACGAAAAAATCTTCGAGTCCTTCACCCAGGCCGATGCTTCG
>CAZTYG010000337.1:0-2807 GCA_964617445.1 uncultured Blastochloridaceae bacterium | reverse complement strand
TGACTATGGGCGGCGCCCCGCCCGCCGGGCTGGATGCCGTCATCAACCATGTGGACATCGCGCCGACCTCGCTCGGTCTGTGCGGGTTGGCCGTGCCGGACTGGATGAAAGGCTTCGATTACAGTTACTTGCGACACGGGAAGCCCGTGCCCGACGACGTCCCGGACTGCGCCCTGCTCCAGGCCATCGGGGCGCGCGAACAGTCGCCCGCTTACCGCGGCATCGTCACCCGCGACGGTTGGAAATACTGCGTTACCAGCGCGGGGCCATGGCTTATGTTCAACCTGAACGACGATCCGTTCGAGATGAACAATCTGGCCCAAGTTCCCGCAGTCGCCGGGCGTCGTAAAGAATTGCACGCCCGACTCGAACACAAACTCGTTGAAACCGGGGATTCGTTTCCGCTTCCCGGTATCTGAACAAGCGGCGGATGGGTGGAATGGGACGAGTGTTTAAAGAACGCATTTACAGCCTTCGGAGGCTGGATTAACCTGCCCGTTCGATGCACGTGCTTTTCTTATGCACCGGCAATGTGTGCCGCAGCCCGATGGCCGAAGGCCTGTTCCAACGGCTTGCCAAGGACCATCCCGGGTTGTCCTGTTCCTCGGCGGGGATCGGCGCGGTGGTCGGCCAGCCGCCCAGCCGTTTTTCGGTCAATGTGATGAACGAGTTGGGCATCGACATCACCCGCCAGCGCAGCCAGCCGATTTCAAGGCAATTGGTCGAGCAGGCCGACATCATTCTGGTGATGACCTACGGCCACCTGGACAGCATGCTGATGCTTTATCCGCAGGCCGCGGATAAGACCTTTTTGCTGCGCGAATTTGAAGACGGGCTTGAGTTGCGGGAGCGCGAGGTGGACGACCCGATCGGGCAGTCCGAGGGGGTTTACCGCCGCACGCGCGACCAGATCGCCACGGCCATGGAACATGTCATCGCCGCGTTGCTCAAAACCCGTCCGGACACAAAAAAAAACTCCGCTGACGGCGCGCCCGGGACCGTCCAGCGGCTGGCGCTCGCCGCGGACCATGCCGGGACCGCGCTGAAGGACGCCCTGGCCGCCGAGCTCCGCAAACAGGGCCATGTCGTCAATGATCGTGGTGCCCACGGTGGCACCCCGGTTGATTATCCTGACTACGCCGCTGCCGTCGCGCGGGAAATTCTCTGCCACCGTGCCGACTTCGGCATCCTGGTCTGCCGCACCGGCATCGGCATGAGTATGTCCGCCAACCGTTTTCCCCACATTCGTGCCGCGCTGGTCCATGACGAAAAGACCGCGCGGATCAGCCGCAGCCACAACGACGCCAATGTGTTGTGCCTGCCCGCCGCCGAGTTGACAGCCCGGCAAGCCTCGCGGATAGTGACCCATTGGCTGAGCACCCCGTTTGAGGGCGGACGCCACACAAGGAGAATCGATAAAATGGAAACCCTGAAAGCCGAAATCACCGCAGAAACCGCCTCCCGTTCGCTGGCCGCCGTCGATCCCGATGTGTTCGCCGCCGTTGAAAACGAAAAAATCCGCCAGCGTCAAAACATCGAGCTGATCGCGTCGGAGAACTTCACCAGCCGTGCCGTCATGGAGGCTCAGGGTTCCTGCCTTACCAACAAATACGCCGAGGGTTATCCTGCCAAACGCTGGTATGGCGGCTGCGAACACGTTGATGTCGTGGAAAACCTGGCCATCGAACGGGCCAAGGAACTCTTCGGTGCCGGACATGCCAACGTCCAGCCGCACTCCGGCTCGCAGGCCAACATGGCGGTCTATTTCGCATTTCTCCAACCCGGCGACAAAATTCTGACCATGGACCTGGCCCACGGCGGCCACCTGACCCATGGCCATCCAATGAACTTCTCCGGCAGGCTCTACGAAGTTCTGCACTACGGCGTGGACGCGGATACCGGAATGCTCAACTACGACGATCTGCGGAAAAAAGCGGAAACCTTCCGCCCCCGCATGATCACCGTAGGGGCCTCGGCCTACTCCCGCATCATTGATTTCGAGCGCATGGGGGAGATATCCCGCTCGGTGGATGCGTTGTTGATGGCGGACATCGCGCACATTTCCGGCCTGGTCGCCGCCGGAATCCATCCTTCGCCGGTGCCGCATGCCGACTTTGTCACCACCACCACCCACAAAACCCTGCGCGGACCGCGCTCCGGCCTGATCCTATGCCAGGAGAAATATGCCAAAGAAATTGACTCCATGGTTTTCCCGGGCTGCCAGGGCGGACCGTTGATGCATGTCATCGCCGCCAAGGCTGTGTGTTTTCGCGAGGCTCTGCAGCCCGCATTCAAGGACTACGCGCTCCAGATCGTGCGCAACGCCAAAGCCTTGTCCGAGGGCATGAAAAAGAACGGTTATCAGATTGTCTCCGGCGGCACCGACAACCATGTCATGCTTGTGGACCTGCAACCGCTCGGCATCACCGGTAAAGAAGCCAGCGAGGCCCTCGACCACGCCGGCATCACCGTCAACAAAAACGCTGTCCCCTTCGACAAACAATCTCCCTTCAAAGCCGGCGGCATCCGTCTGGGCACACCGGCCGTCACCACCCGCGGCATGAAGGAAGAGGATATGTTCCAAATTGCCGATTGGATTCACGAGTCGCTGCAAAAGCGCGCCGACGAAACCGCGCTGCGTGCCGTCGCCCGCCAGGTGCATGAGTTCACAGCGCGCTTTCCGCTGCCGTATTAATTTCGTGGCGCGCCGTGCGGCCCGCTGATACACGGAAGATGGCCCCGCGGGGATTCGAACCCCGAACCAAGGGATTATGAGTCCCCTGCTCTAACCATTGAGCTACAGGGCC
>CAZTYG010000336.1:0-2835 GCA_964617445.1 uncultured Blastochloridaceae bacterium | reverse complement strand
CTTGGCGCTGGTCAGGCGTGTGAGGCTGAAGATGAGGAATCCGTCCCACCAATTGGTGTGGTTGGCGATGCCGATGCATGGGCGGGTGGTGGGCAGGTCGAGAAGGTGGTGCAGCCCGGCGGCGCGGACACAGTGGAAGTGTCTGCGAAAACCGTGGCGGACAAGGCGGTAAACCAAGGCGTCAAAAAGCGGACTTTTTTCGGCTTGGATCACGGGAGTTGATCACGGGTTATAGAAAAAGCGGTCGGCGGAGGGGCGGGTGCCGCAATCCACCTGGACGGAGGGGTGGTTGGAGGCCAGATGCATGAGCACGTGGTAAGTCTGCTCGGCATCGGCTTCGAGGGACTGGGCGATATCGGAAGCGGCGACGGGTTTGGTGGGATTTTTGCTCAACTCGGCGAGGACGCGCTTTTGGAGGGTGAGGACCTCGCCAGCCGCTTTTTTCCCGGCTTCGACGCCTGGCTGGTGGTAGGCATTGATGTGGACGAGGGTGGCGTAGAAGCCGACGGCGCGCTCGAAGAGGGCGATGAGGGCGCCGATCATGCCGGCCGTGACGGCGGGCAGGGAGAGGGTGATGGACTCGCGTCCGGATTCGGAGAGGGCGGTGCGGGTGCCGCGCAGGAAGCCCTGGAGGTAGTCGGCACTGGTGATGCCGGGTTCGACCTCGAAGCGCTCGCCGGCACGGCCCTTGCGGATCTCGATGAAGGTGACGAAGAAGTTGTTGACGCCGTCGCGCAGCTGCTGGACGTAGGCGTGCTGATCGGTGGAGCCTTTGTTGCCATAGACGGCAATGCCTTGGCGGACGGTTTTGCCATCGAGGTCCTTCTCCTTGCCGAGGGATTCCATGACGAGTTGTTGGAGATACTTGGAAAAAAGAACGAGGCGGTCCTTGTAGGGGAGGATAACCATGTCGCGCTCACCTTTGCCATGCCCGGCGTGGAGCCACATGAGGGCCAGGAGCATGGCGGGGTTGGCGGCGTGATCCTCGGAGCGGGTCCACTCGTCCATGGCGGCGGCACCGGCCAGAAAGGCCTCGATGTCCCATCCCTGAAGGGCGGCGGGGACGAGGCCGACGGTGCTCATGATGGAGGTGCGCCCACCGACCCAGTCCCACATAGGAAAACGCTTGAGCCAGCCTTCCGCCAGCGCAGTTTTATCCAGTTCGCTGGCGTCACCGGTGATGGCGACAGCGCGTTTGGCGAAGTCCAAGCCCTTGGCTTTGAGGCGGTTTTTGACTTCCACCATGCCGTTGCGGGTCTCTTTGGTGCCGCCGGATTTGGAAATGACGACCACCAGGGTCTCCTCCCAGAGCAGGTCGATCTGGGCGAAAATTTTATCCATGCCGTCGGGGTCGGTGTTGTCGAGGAACCAGAGGTCCATGGGGTCGGTGGGCGACCAGAGGGCGTCGGCGGTGAACTGGGGGCCGAGGGCGGAGCCGCCAATGCCGACGACCAGCACGTGGCGGAAGCGTCCGCCTTCGGGGGTCTTGATGCGGGCGTCATGAATGTCGGTGGCGAACTGCTTGACGGCGGAAAGTGCTTTCTCGATGGCCTCTTTGAGGGCGGGGTCGGGGGCGAGGGAAGGGTTGCGCAACCAGTAGTGGCCCACCATGCGTTCTTCATCGGGATTGGCGATGGAACCGGCCTCCAATTCTTTCATGGCTTCGAAGGCTTTGCGGGCGTCAGACGCCTTTTTGGATAACCATGCATCCTCGAAATTGATGCGGCTGACATCGAGGGAGATGCCGAGTTCGGGGTGGCGGACGGTCCATTGATTGTAGCGGGACCAGGGAGTGGGCTGGTTCATAAGGGGCTAATGTATGCGCGTGTGAGGGCTTGGCCAAGCAAAAGGATGGCCGGAGGCGTGTCAGGATTGGGGCGCTGGCTGGGCGGCGGGGGTCATGTCCCAGCGGATGCGGTGGGCATTGGTCTGTGCCATCCACTCGCCATCGTCGAGCCCGTGAAAATAATCCAAGGCGTCTTCGATCAATGGCGCGTCCTCCCAGATGGGCGGGTTGATATGGCCGGTGGCGGCGGCGCACGCCCAAATGAGGCGGGTCGCCTCCTCGATCACAGCGCATTGGCGGGTGAGGAGGCGGACGTCGGTGGGCTCCTGGTTGCTGGGAATGCGGCCCGAATCGGTGGTCTGCACCATTTCGAAAAGCATGAGAACGGCTTGATAGGTTTCCTGGGTATCGGGGCAGGACGGATTGGTTTGAGCGTGTTGCTCGAACGCTGCCAGATCGGGAACATCGGATAATTTCATCTAGGCATCCCGGTTCGGAACTTTCTCCGGATAGTTCATCCTACTCCTGTGAAAGGGGGTGTGACAACGTCGAAAAAAACAATTTCTCAGGGAGCAGGGTTTGCAACATTATGGTGACGGGTGCCGTGGTTATTGACGGGTTGATGAGGCCGCGGCTATCCTCCGGGCATGAGCGACACCCCCGTATCCGGCCATCATTCCGAAGCCAAAGAAATCATGAGTTACTCCTTTTTAAGGGTGTTCGCCAATGACCGGACCATTGACGCCGACGAGCTGGCATTCATGGAAAAACTGGCACTTAAAGACGGTGTGGTGGACGAGGACGAGAAACGGGTGCTGCACAATATTTTCGGTCGGGTCCGGCATGAGGACCTGGATCCCGCTGTGCGGGAGGAAATCGCACGCTTCAAGGCCAAACACGCCATTGAGTGACCCTGCGGGCGGCGACGCTCTTGCAATCGGGACGGAATCCGCTTGATTGAAGCCGGCTGTGACAACCGGACGGCGGTCCGGTTGCGATCCGGTTGCGCTCATGAGACCCTCCTCCCCGAAGACTGTTTACCAGCCCCA
>CAZTYG010000335.1:0-2851 GCA_964617445.1 uncultured Blastochloridaceae bacterium | reverse complement strand
GAGATCAGGAATTGGGTGGCGAACAGCGGGTTGGGCGAACGGAAAAAACCGCCCAGCTTGGAGGGATCAAACCCGGATTGGACGAATTCGCGCACCACCCGTCCATAAACCGCCGAGGCATCCGGAATCGCAGCGCGTTCACGGTTCTGTTTGGTGTCGTATAAGAAACCGCGCAACGCCCCGGTCAGTTGCTGGGTCGATCCCAGAATGGTGCGTGTTCCGGGGCCTGCTCCCCTGCCACTCCCCGATCCCCCGCTGCCGCTGCCGATCTGACCGCTGGTGATCACCCCCGGCACCGGTGCGGGCATCGAAAATGTCATGCTCGGCGCGCTGGAAACAATGATGTCCAACGCCACCGAGGAATCCGACGAGGAAGGATCGGCAGGGTCCATGGACGGCATGTCCATCGCGATATCGGGAATGTCATCGGTGATGTCCGGCAGCTCCATTTCCACTGCCTGGTCCATGGAAACAAGTTCCGCGTTGGAAACAAACGGCGAGCGCGGCACCACGCCTTCAAACATCACAAAACTGCCGATCAGGAGGAACAACGCGCCATGCAACAGCAGCGAAATGCCAAAGGTGCCCAGCGCGGTTCTTTCTTTCAAACGCTTCAGCATGTCGCTTTTGCTCATTTGGGTAACTTAATCGGAATACCGACCCGAGCCAAGCATGGAAAAACGAAGTTTTTTTACCATCCGAGAAGACGCCGAAAGACGGCGGGCGTATCCCCCCTGCGGTGTTTGAACCAATTGTTGAAGTGGGACGGCGACGAAAATCCGAATTCATATGCGATCAGCTTGATGCTCTTGCCCCGTATGCGCAAAGCGTCGGTCACCGCAGTCAAGCGCCGCAGGTCCAGGTATTCGCGCACGCTGTGGCCGGTCTGCAGCACGCATCTGCGCTCCAATTGGGAAACACTGATTCCAAGGCGGTCGGCGATGGATTGGAGGGTGGGAAAGGGCTGCATGGGCAGGCTGTCCAGAAGAAGACGCAAACTGCTTTCGACTTGTTCCGGATACATCACCATGGACCCATGCACATCGTGGGATTGCAAAGCGCGTGTCAGCTCCAGAAACAGGCGGTGAAACACATTTTTGAGACGTAAAAACTGTGACAATAAAATCGGTTGGTGCGATACGAAGTAACTGGACTTGGCGCTGCGCGCCATCCCGCCCACCAGCCGCCGCCCCAGCCGCAGCAGACCCGGATGACGGGCGGCATCGAAAACCACGGGCAGGCCCTCGTGATAGAAAGCCTCGCCGGTGGGCCACTGTGCCCGAAATCCCACCGACAGCACACGGTTGTCCGGGCTGAAGCGGTGCCAGCGCGCACCCTGACGGGTCAGCATCATTTGTCCCGGCACAATGCGCACGGCCTGCTCTTCATCAACGCCGGTCTCCCCCCATCCCTGCAACATCCACAACACACTTTGAAAATCCACCCGGTTCATCGAACCACGCACAGGAACCGAACGCACGGTATCCTCATACGCCCACAACAACTGCAGCCGCAACGAAGTCCATTCCCCGAATTCCATCACCAAACCTTCTTGTCCCCCCTCCCATGGCTCCGGCTTCATGCGCAGAATATGCAATGTTTTATTGTATTGTGCAATCGTCGATTCTTGTACAGCCGTCGAAATCGGATTGTAATCACGGGTCATGAACATCACTGCCACTGCCGTCCTAGGACTCGCATTTCTCAACCTCGCCATCATCCCCGCGCGGGCACAACTGGCCCAATACACCTTCGGCACGGAGGGATCGCCCACCGTCGCCCCCACCACGGTGCATGCCGATCTGCTCTCCGCGTCGAACGTGATTCAAGGCGCCGGCCTCCAAGGGACTTACACAGGTGCCACTACCTTCGCCATATCAGGCGTCAGCGATTTCGACGCGAATTCCGGGAACACGCGTCCCGGGTATTTTGTTCGCGCGATCGCGACCGCGACATCCGAGGGGGGAGCCGTTTCGGATAATGACTACATCGAATTTGTCCTCACACCGGACACCCTTGTCGAAATGAACTTCACCTCGCTGAGCTTCGACTTCTTTATGCAAAATGTAAGCGGCAGCGGGTCTGCGACCCAATCTCTCTTTTTACGCAGCAGCCTCGACGGGTTCGCTTCCACGGTGGGCACCATTTCAAGGACACAGTTGGCCAACAGCGGCAACACCTCCTGGACCGACAGCACGCGAACATTCGACCTTTCCGCACCTCTCTATCAAGCAGTGGACCAAGCCGTCGCATTCCGGCTTTTTTTCTATCGGTCCACCGCGGCCGGAATCCAGGAAGGCACGATCACCCGGCTGGATAATTTCAGCTTTAACGGCAGCACCGTAGTGATTCCCGAACCTTCCACGTATGCCTTGCTGGGGCTGGGTTTGGGCGCGCTGATCTGGCTGCGCCGACGCACGGCTTGAAGTTAACAAAGAAATGGGGTGTTGCGTCCCCCACTTTTACTCCACCGCAAGCGTCGGATGCACCGCCGGGTTGGAGTTCTGAATGCTTCCCAGGTAGTGGTTTCGATTCCGCGTATCGGTGGTGCCCACCAGCATCAGGGTGACGGTGCCATCGGCCTGCAGATAATCGCCGATGCGCGGAATGGTGACGTTCACCGCACCGGAGAATCCATAGGCGGTAAATGGCACCGTGGCGATTTGGGTGCTCTGGCCGGTGGCAAATCCCGCGTAAGAACCGTTGCCCGGGGCAGTGGTGGCGACCACGGTGGCCTCACTCCAATTCGTGGTTCCGGAAAAGCCGCTGTTTAACCCGCGCACGGCAAAGGCCTGGCCCGTTCCACTGCCGGAGCCGATCCCCAGGAAATGCACGGTAAAGGTGGCACTGC
>CAZTYG010000334.1:0-2854 GCA_964617445.1 uncultured Blastochloridaceae bacterium | reverse complement strand
GTGCGAAGAACACCCGTCCCCTGCCGAGCCGTTCTGCGGTGCGCACGCCGGGCTGGAGTTCCGCATTCACATACAACGCCTCCAACATGCCGCAGGCTCCGCCGGATTGGTGGATGCGGTAGGAGCAGGTCAGCGCGGCGCCGTCTTCCGCGGCCGCGGCGTGATACTCGGACTTGATGCGGGTCCATCCATCCGCGGGGAGGAGGATATCGGCATCGCTCCAGAACCAGATGCGATGGCAGGCATGGGGAGCCATGTGGCGCAGGGTGGCCATTTTCCGGTTCACCCTCCCCGGCGGGGGGGCGGGCACGGAGATCACGCGCAACCCGGAGTGCGCTTGTTGTTCCGCCCATGTTTCCCACAGTGCCCGGTCTGATTCGACCACGCCCAGAAGCATTTCATCGTGCGGACCGAGCTGGGCGAGGAAGGATTGCAGTGCGCCGGACAAGGCGGCGGTGGATTCCCCGGCGGCCACAGGTTTGAAAATCGTGACGCCGGAAGCGGGGAGGAAAGATGTGCCGGAGGTGGAGGCGGCTCTGCCATGTCGGCTCCCGGCCCACGCCAGAAGCCACCAGCTAGCACCAATGACGGTCCATAAAGCCAGTGCGGTAAAAATAAAGTAAGCCCACGCCATGTCGGAATCTCCATACGGACGCCAGTCCGGATGGGTGGCATTAAACCTCCTGTCGGCGCGTTGTCGAGCGGTAGGAATGGCCCCGGAGTCCGCTCAAGTTTTGAAACACCGTGATGGTCTGCCGGCCTCTCACTGCGGATCACTTCCGGTCGGAACTCGCTTCACGCAATGAAAATCTTTTTCAAGTTAAAGGATTTTTGGCGACAATTGTAAAGGATTCGAGAAAAAATCCGGTTTTTAAACAAATTAAGTTGACCGCTTCAAAAATTCAAATAGAAGTTAGCGCAATGCAAGACCAATCCACACGCTACCGCTTACTTTTCGTCGGATTCTCCATTATCGCCCTGTTTTTGGTGCTTTTTCTGGTTCACAAGCAAGGGGACGCCTCCCACGGCCCCACGGATCAGTATTCGTCGCGCGAGGATCAGGGTGGTTCTGTCCGGCATGGCGGGCAACTGAGTAGCCTGGACCGGTCTCGTGCCCCTGATGAGCAGCAGATACCAGCCGCGTCGTCATCCCCGAATGGAACCGTAGTCCAGCCTTCCGGCCTGCGTCGTGTGTCCCTTTCGGCCCATGCGGCTGACATCCGGGCCACGGCCAAGAACTCCAGTGAGCCATTGAGTATGGATGAGACCGGTCATTATGAACGGGTCATGGTCCGCTTGGGAGAGGTTGTTCCCGTTCGAATCGCATTCCCCAATTCCCAGCCGGGCACCAAGGTGGCCATTCAAGTTGAGGATGGTGGCAATCTGGTTGGCGGCAGGGTCTCGGAAGTCAGAACGCTGGGTGAGGATTTGCAGGTCTCTTTTGATTTCGAAATCGGCCACGAAGTCGGAATTTACCGTGTTGGCATACGCCATAAAGACAGCCTTGCCGTTCTCGATTTCTGGGCCGGTGATCCCCTGCCGCTCAATGAGGAAATGCGCGAACTGGGCCGCACAAACTGATTTTTAACCTTGCTTACATTAACCCCAAATAACCCCCGTAAACCTTACAGCCATGAAAACACCCCAAATGCTTCCAACAACGTTACATGCACTCCTTCCAGGCCGCGGTGCCGCTCTGCGCGTTCTGTCATTATTCGCGCTGCTCGCGCTTGCCTTGCCCGTCTCTGATGGGATGGCTGCGGCCTGTGGTAATGACAATAAAAAAGAATTGGCTCCCTGTGATGATGACGATGACGACTGCGAGAAGGAAGGGGATCCCAGCGGACCGGACCAACCCGCCAATTGCTCCGGTCCGAACCAATTTTCATTGCATACCGGGAACGTCAGACGCACGATCAACGACCTGCAGGTCTTCGGCGGAGTGGGAGGCCATCGTCTCGGTGTGATCCGCCACGGAAACAGCCGTGTCCTCGGACCCAACAGCTTCGGCGTGGGTCAGGGTTGGACCCATCAATACGAATTCCGCTTGGTTCCGGCCGGAACCACCTCCGGTGGTCAGCCCATACGCAAGGTCTTGTACCCATCCGGCAGCCGTGTCACCTTCACCCGCATACCCGGCGGCAATCACATACCACCCGCCGGAATCGGCGACCGTCTTCAGGAATCCGGGGCATGGTTCACCCTGACCCGTGCCGATGGCACACGTCACGTCTTTCAGCGCATTTCCTCCTCGGGTCAGCCCGATGTCTTCCGCTACCGCAGTTTTCAGGACCGCCATGGCCACGTCTATACGGTGGACACCGACGCAGACGGTCATGTCACCCGCGTGACCGAACCAGGCGGGCGCTTCATTGATTTTATTTATGCCGATGTGCAGTTCAACCGCAAGGAGCCAACCCTTCTGCACCAGATCAACACATCCAACCCCAACTGGGTTGAGATCACCCTGTCCAATCCAACCCCTTTCCGTTGGCTGCAATTTCTCAGTTCCAATACAGGCGGTGCCTCTATTGCTGAAATCGAGTTCTACGCCCCCGGAGCCACAGAGCCTCTGGTCGGCACGATCTACGGCAATAACCCTCCCAAAAACAGCAATCGCGGCTTTGCCAAGGCCTTTGATGGGGATGAGTCCTCTTACTATGAGTATATCAGGCCTGCAGAGGGCTTTTGCGGACTGGATCTTGGGGAGGGCAATGAAAGTGTCGTGGAGCGCATCCGCTATCGCTCGGCCCCCAATGTCGGTCACCGCATGGTGGGTGCCCGCTTCCAGGGTCTTAACCCGACTTCCGCTACTGGCGGGGGGCGCGGGTCTGGAGGCCGCATCCATACAGGG
>CAZTYG010000333.1:0-2856 GCA_964617445.1 uncultured Blastochloridaceae bacterium | reverse complement strand
ATGGCATTACTATAGTTTGCCTTTGGTGGTGGGCAATCCTTGGACGCGTGGGTCGCGGCGGCAGGCCATGTCGAGGGCGCGAGCCAGTCCTTTGAACACGGCTTCGGCAATGTGGTGGGCGTCGCGTCCGTAGAGCAGCTCGATGTGCAGGTTCATGCCGAGCTGGTTGGCCAGGGCGCGCATAAATTCTTCGACGAGCTGTAGGGGAAAGTCGCCGCACTTTTTGTTGTGTCCGGGCACACGGTATTCGAGATAAGTGCGGCCGCTGAGGTCCACGACGACACGGACAAGGGTTTCGTCCATGGGCAGGTAGAAGAAGCCGTAGCGGGTGATGCCGCGTTTGTCGCCGAGGGCGGATTTGAGTGCTTCGCCAAGGACGATTCCGGTGTCCTCGACAGTGTGGTGGAAATCAACCTGGAGGTCGCCGACGGCTTTGATGGTGAGGTCCATCTGGCTGTGCTTTGCGAAGAGGGTGAGCATGTGGTCGAAAAACGGGATGCCGGTGTGGATGGAGGACTTGCCGCCGCCATCGATGCAGAGGCTCAGGTCGATCCGGGTTTCGGCGGTGTCGCGTTTTTGTGCGGAGGAGCGTCGTTTCATGAGTCGAAGCGGATGCTAATGGATTTGGCGTGCGCGTCCATTCCTTCCGCTCCGGCCATGGTCATGGCGGCCTTGGCGCCCTTTTTCAACGCTGCCTTCTCGTAGTTGACCACACTCGTTCGACGGAAAAAATCCGTCACCTGCAAGCCGCTGAATCCGCGCCCGGCGCCGCCGGTGGGCAGCTCGTGGCTGGGGCCGGCGGCGTAGTCACCGATGGCCACCGGTGAGTAACGTCCGACGTACACGGCCCCGCAGTTGCGAATTTTCGCCGCCAGGGTCCGCTCGCCCTTGCAGACCAGGGAGAGGTGTTCGGGAGCGATGCGTTCCACAACTTCCACGCCCAGTTTGAGATTTTTCACGTGGATGAGAAAGCAGCCGAGGTTCAGGGTCTCGCGCAGGTATTGTTGGCGGGAGAGGGATTGCATCTGGGTGGAGATTTCTTTTTCAACGGCGGCGAGCAGCTTGGCGTCGGGGGTGATCAGGAAGATGCGGCTGCCGGGGCCGTGTTCGGCCTGGGCGAGGAGGTCGGCCGCCACCAGCTGCGGGCGGGCGGTGGAGTCGGCAAGGACGGCGATCTCACTGGGTCCGGGGATCAGGTCCACGGCCGTGTGGCCGAAGACCTGGCGTTTGGCCTCGACGACATAGGCGTTGCCGGGGCCGAAGATTTTATCGACGCGGCGGATGGTGTCGGTGCCGAAGGCCATGGCGGCGATGGCCTGGGCACCGCCGCATTGGTAAATCTCGGTGGCACCACAGGCGTGAATGACGTAGTGCATGGCCGGGTGGATCGGGGGAGGGGTGCATACCACGATTTCGCGCACGCCGGCAACTTTGGCGAGGGCGGCGGTCATAATGGCAGTGGAGATCAGCGGTGCGGTGCCGCCCGGCACGTAGATGCCCACACGCTGGAGCGGAGCGAAGACTTCGCCCACCTGGGCACCCTGGTGGTTACGGCCCTTCCATGAACGGGGCAAGGAAGCCTTGGCGAATTTTTCGACGTTGGCACGGGACTGGGCGATGGCTTTTTTGAGGGTTTCTGGCGGGCGGGTGGGACTGGATGTCACCGCAAGATCGGATTTGGATACCGGGATCGGCGAGAACCGGTTGGTGATCTCCACCAACGCCTTGTCCCCGCGCAGGCGAACGTCGGCCAGAATCTGCCGCACCGTTTGAATCACATCCACCGGCGGCTCCTGGTGGACGATGGCCTGCTGAAGGCGCCCGTCGAATCCGGGATCCTTATAAGATAGGTGTTTCATGTCGAAGGGCCGAAGCTAGGCGGGATTTTCTCCAAATAAAAGCCACTTTGTTGCCAAATTGTCATTTAAGAGGCCGTTTTTCGGCGGATCAAGCCGCCGAAAGACGGCATTGCGGGAGTTTTTTCACAGCTTCTCAGGCAATTTTTTAACCCATTCGACCCTGTGAAACTCTCTTCCTTCGGCCAGAAAGGTCTTTTCAAAATCGGTGCGCGGGTCGTCGGTCGCATCCCACGAACCGGCGTTATGCCAGCCGGGGGACTGTTCCCAAACCCCCTGTGCCCAGGCGAAATAATCCGTGTGGTCGGTGGTGAAGCGCAGCGCGCCACCGGGGACCAGCACCCGCAGGGTGTCTTCGAGGAAAGCTGGCTGGATCAGGCGGTGCTTGTGGTGTTTTTTCTTGGGCCATGGGTCGGGGAACATGATGTGGATGCGACTGACACTTTCCGGTGGGCAGAGATGGCGGATGAAGTAGGCCGATTCCAACCGCAGGGCCTTGAGATTGACCATGCCCTGCTCGGCGGACCTTTTGGCGATTTTACGACAACGCCCGAGCAGCCGCTCCAGGGCGATGAAATTGCGGTCAGGATGGCGCGCCGCCCAGGCCAGAATGAAGCCACCGTCGCCCGCACCCAACTCCACTTCCACCGGGTGGTCGTTGCCAAAAAGGGACGCCCACGCGTACCGTTCGAGCAGATTCCCGCTCGGCAACCAGGTCGATTCCCGCCAATTTTCCTCCGGAAGTTGCAGCATGTCCGGCCCCTTCTTTTTTCGCATCCACGTTTCTACGCTTTACAAACGCCACGATCCATAGCTTAATTTTCGACTCTTCTGGGGCTGGATAGCTCAGTTGGTAGAGCAATGGACTGAAAATCCATGTGTCGCCGGTTCGATCCCGGCTCCAGCCACCATTTTTTCCGCGTGATACCGTGACATCGATCCATCCACACGCACACGTCCATCCCGCCGCGAGGTTGGGCGAGGGGACCATAGTCGGACC
>CAZTYG010000332.1:0-2871 GCA_964617445.1 uncultured Blastochloridaceae bacterium | reverse complement strand
CCCGCGCCTCCTGACCCGGCGGCTTGGAGCCCCGAAGCGGGACTACTGGTTCCCGACCGCGAGGGATGGATGCGGGGGTTGTGGATGAAATCGCGCTGGGGAAACGCCAACCGGGCACCCACCGAGAATGAACAGGAGCAGTGGGAGAAAGTTTGGGAATCGTTGGCGTCACTGCGCCGGGAACCGGAGGAGGTATGGAATGTCATGAACCAGCAGCCGGGCTCCGCAGCCTGGCTGCCTGCCTCGGTGCGGTTGCGGCACGGTGGCGATCTGGCATGGTTCTCTTGGCGGATTCCGCCGCAGGGCACGATGCTCTTACTGGAGCATTTGGTGCGGCCGCGGGACGCGGAACACGGGGAGGAGGCGAATCGGCTGTTGGAGTTGCTGCTTTCACCGCAGGTGCAAAACGAAATTTTGGAAAAGACCGGATATTTTCCGGTGAACCGCCCGCTGGGGTCGGAAACCGATGGTGCGAGCCCTTCGCTTCGAACCGGGGAATGGCTGGACCGCAGCGAATTTCTCATCGGAAGGGTGCCCCAGGTTCAGCGCGCTTTGCCGGTGACCGTGCCGGAGGTGTCGTCGGATGGAGCGGATGCGGAATCCTCCTCTGAAGACAACCCGCAGGATGTAGTGCCCGCACTGGGCGGAGTGGAAGACGAGGCCGCGCGGGAGCCCTGAAAAAAACCTAACCTCGCGCACGTTTCATGGCGGCGAAGAGGTCGTCAGGTGTGAATGGTTTGGGGATGACGCCGTGAATGCCGGGGATTTCGTGCGGGTGGAGCACGTAACCGCTGGCGACCAGGATGGTGGCACCGGGCAGAAGAATGGAGATTTCTTTGACCAGTTCCGCCCCATGGAGGCCGGGCATGCTCCAGTCCGTGATGACCCAATCCAGCCGCCCGCTCTCGCGGCGGCTGATTTCCAGCGCCTCCTTGCCGTTGGCCGCCTCGATGCATTGGAACCCGGCCTCCTCCAAATGGACTTTCAGCAATTCGCGGCACATCTCTTCATCGTCCACCACCAGGACACGTCCGGGCAAAGCTGCTGCGGAGCGACTGCCGGGGCGGACGGCGGGCGTGGGTGCGTCGGCCTGCGCCGCGCAGGCAGGAAGGAAGATGGTGAATAACGCACCGCCCGTGATGTTGGCGGCGGTGATGCGCCCGCGATGTTGTTCCATGATGCCGCGCGAGGTGGACAATCCGAGCCCGGTGCCTTTGCCGGCCGGCTTGGTGGTGAAGAAGGGGTCGAAGATTTTGTCCAGATGCTCCGGGTTGATCCCTTGTCCGGTGTCACGGATTTCGGCGAATACCCAATGGTGCTGTCCGGGGTCCGTGCCACCGGGGAAAGCGTTGCCGAGAGGAGTGGTGCCGGTGATCACGCCGGTGCGGACGGAGATGGTACCGGAACCGTTCAGGGCGTCATAGGCGTTGAGCAGGAGATTCAGAATAACCTGTTGGATTTGAGAGGGGTCCATCTCACAGGCAGGCAGGTCGGGGGCGAGATCGAGTTCGATCCGGGCGCCCCCGTGCATGGTGGAACCGGCCAGTTCGGAGGTGAGACGCACCAGCTCGTTGAGCGAGCCGGGGCGCAGTTCAGGATCGCTCTGACGGGTGGCGCTGAGCAGTTGGTCGACGATGCGGCGGCCCCGTCCGGCGGCGTCCAGAATCCGTTGTGCCCAGGGATTATCCCCGGACCGTCCCATGAGGTGGAGGTTGCCGGTGATGATGTGCAGGAGGTTGTTGAACTCGTGTGCGACCCCGCCCGCCATGCGGCCCATGGCCTGCATTTTATTGGACTCCAGCAGGACGGCGTCCTGGGACTGGCGCATGTAGGCGGCGCCGATGATGTCGGCGGCCAGCTTGAGGGTGTCCCCCAGACCGGGTTCGTGGACAAACCCGGTGTCGGGTCCGGTGAGCACCAAAACGCCCGCAACCCTGCCGTCCAACTGAATGGGAACCAGAGCGATGGATGGGATTTTTCCCTCCTCCTTAATACGGTCCAAGGCGCGCCGACCCGGTTCTATTTCGCTGCTCACCAGATCACCCCGTTGGAGATGCGTCATAACGGGTGCCATATCCGGGCGCATGAGTTCGTCCATACCGATTGGTAGCTCGCGTCCCCCGGAGCTGATCCGCACTCGGGTGCTGCGCTGTGGATTCATCGGGGAAAGGCAGACATGGGCGGAGTCCAGCACCAGCGAAAGGCGGAGCTTTTTTAACAACGACTGGATGACAGGGTCCACGTCCTTGGCCGAGAGCAGATCATCGGCGGTGGAGGCGGTGTCGGAAAGGATGGTTTCGCGTCGACGCAAATGGCCGAGCATGGCCAGGCGTTGATTGATGGCCTCCTGACGCTGTTGGCTGCGGATGCGCACGAACATGCCCAGCAGGGTTGCCAGCACAATGCTGATAGCGATTACCTGGATCACCTTCTGGTCGATCTGCTCGAAACGGCGCTGGATTTCACGGGGGTCGTAGGTAAGAACCGCCACCACGGGGACTTCCGAGCCGGGAATGCGGCAAGCGCCCAGGTCGGGCTTGGTGACATCGGGGTGCAATATGCCGGTGAACGTGGCCTCGAAAACGGGCAGGCTGGGGAACACGGTGCCGCTGCGGGCGGAGGCCTCGCGGAGCAGGGTGGTGATATCGAGTTCGGCGGGCACCGCATGGCCGCTGGCCAGCACGGCGCGGAAACCCTCCCCGTTCCCCGCATATACTGTGATGCCGCGCAATTCCGGTTGTTGGAGGCGGAAAGCGTCAAGCAAACGGCGCACGGACTCCTTTTTTGCGGGGGTGGGAATGGAAGTTCCCCAGCTTCCCACATCCACCGCGCCGAGGGTTTCTGCGCTCATCATGGTCAGCGCGTCCACCA
>CAZTYG010000331.1:0-2875 GCA_964617445.1 uncultured Blastochloridaceae bacterium | reverse complement strand
CCCGCTTCAAAGAGGCCACCGACGCCAATAACGCCGAGGCCCTCATCACCATCGCCGCCGATGACCAAGCGCTCCACCAGCGGATCGTCGATGTCATGAACGCCTGCGCCGTCGCCGGTATCAAGGGCATCACCTTCGCCACCGAAGACGACGGGGAGGGCTTCTGACATGGCCGTTGCGCTCGACAGCCTCAAGGACACCACCGTAAGCCGTCGGCGCAAGACGGTCGTCTCGGTGATCATTGTCAGCATCATCATTCACCTGGTCATCGGTGCCATCGCCGGCATCTTCATCTTCGCCCACTTCATCTCCCCGCCCGAAGCCACTTTCGAGGCCCGCAAACTCGTCTCCATCCCGCCCAAGATCGTCGATCCCAAAATGGCCGCCGCCGAGTTCGAGGCCTCCGCACCCAAACCCACCCTCGACCAAAAATTGGCAAGCCTGCGGCCCACCGACTTCGCCCTCCCCGATCTCCCCCCCATCCCCATGGACCAGGTCGTGGAATTCGACCCGTCCACTATGGTGACCGATAGTCTCGTCGGGGCCACCGCCGGGGCCGGTGCGGGGGGCGGAGCGGGCGGCAGCGGCGGCGGCGGTGGCACCTCCGGTATGAACTTTCTCGGCATTCAAACCCAGGCCAACCGCGTCCTCATCATGTATGACATCTCCACCACCGTCGTGAACACCGCCAACCGCGTCGGCACACCCTTCACCAAAATCCGCGAAGAAACCCTCAACTCCCTCGACGGCCTCAGCATCAATACCTACTTCGGACTGGTTCAGTTCGCCCGCAACTACGCCTTTTTCCAACAGGAATTGGTCCCCGCCACCGATGCCAACCGCGCCAACGCCAAAGAATGGCTCGAACGCTGGTTCGGCACCGAGGGCTCCATGCCTCCCGGCACCCCCAATACCGTCCGCGGCGGCCCCGGATTCATCGAGGTCCTCAACGCCGCTTTCAAAATGAACCCGGATGTCATTTTCGTCATCACCGACGGTAACTTCTACCGCACCACCGGCTCCGGCTCCGCCGGCGAACGCATCCCCTACGACGAAATCACCGACGCCATTCGCGAATACCGCGAAACCCGCTCCGATCCACTGCAGCTCTATTTCATTGCCGTCGGCGCCGACCGCGACCGCATCCGCGACTTTCGTAACCTCGTCCGCTCCGGCCGCAACTCCGGTGGCGAAGTCCGCGAACTCGAGCGTTGAGGGGACCCACGGCCGCCATCGGACTTGTGGCCGACCGCTCGTCGACATTGGTCCACACTCGTCCCGAGCTGTCGGGGGAGACCTGATTTCTGGAATGCGGGACGCCGTCGATCCGTGCTCGTGCGCTCATGGGTGGTTTCCCTAACTTCGCATGATGCGTGCGCGCTAGCCGTTTTCCCCCTTTTCCAATATTTTGCAGTATCTTGATCGAAGCGAATTTTACGGGAGTTCTTACATATTTTTGTTTAAATATGCTTGCGTTGCAAAGAGTTCCGGATAATTTGAATAGATGCATTACGGATTCGGGTTATGTCTTATTGTTTCCGTACTTGTCTCCATTCCAGCGCGTGCTGTGGATGTGCCTTTCCTGACAATCGAGGATGTGGAGTTGACTTCCAATTACCCCGTGCGGAAAAACATCATGACCACCTATTTTTGGATCGGTCAGGGTGCTTCGGGCTACAACAGCACGACCAATTACAAGAGCGCCTGGGACGTTTCCTGGACCCGCAATTTTGGGGGGATCGATGACCCCAGCAAGCGGGTCAACAGCCTGCTGCCCGGCACCGCCACCCTGCCCAAGAAATTCGCTCCCACCCTCAATCCTTTCTACGTCGCCCTCCCTTACAACGACATCAAATACCCGGAACTCTCCCGCCGCTATATTCCTTGGTGGAACCACGAGCAGTGGAAACAGAACCGTTGGCGCTCGCAATGCAAGGGCCGCTGGATCATGATCGAATACCAAGGCCGCATCGCTTTCGCCCAATGGGAGGACGTCGGCCCGCTGCGCTACGATCATGTTCGCTATGTCTTTGGTAATGAACGGCCTACGCGTGAGCACCACAATGCCGGACTGGACGTTTCCCCGGCCGTGCGCGACTATCTGGGTTTGACCGGCCTCAATCATACCAACTGGCGTTTCGTCGAAGAAAGCGAAGTTCCTTACGGCCCCTGGATCGAATACGCCGAGCAGGCCATTCTCTTCTCCGCCATCAAAGCCGAGACCGAACAGCCGAAAAACTGAGACGGATTATTTACAGGAAGATCGCGAAGGGACGCGAAGACAGATGGTGGCCGTTTTGGAGTGCGGTGCTCCGCGCCGCTTTGGACGGCCGCAGCCATTCACACGACCAGACACTGACCCCCTGCTCCCTGCTTTCTGAAATCTGTAATTCTCAGATTCTTAAATCCGCTCTCCCCTATCTCGGCGACCTCTTTGTAAACAGGCTTTTTCCGACGGCTTCTATTCAATTCCCATAAGTGTAAATATTACGGCCCTGTCCCCCTCCGTGAAGCACGCACCTCCTTTGTCTTCGCGTCCCTTCGCGATCTTACTGTTCAATCCGGCTGCTGTCCGACGCTGTTTTGCCTTTACGCACATGAATACTCAAAATCGCGAGGTCGGAAGGATTCACCCCGGATATCCGTGAAGCCTGGCCGAAGGTGGCCGGGCGAATCTCCGCCAACTTGGCCCGCGCTTCGGTCTTGAGTCCGTGCAAGGCAACGTAATCGATCCAAGCCGGAATCGGCGTTTCTTCCATCGATTGCACCCGCGCGATTTGCATCAGCTCGCGATCGATGTAGCCGGCGTATTTCGTATCGGTTTCCACCTGCTCCGCGACATCGGCGGGGACCCCCGCGCGCATGCCCTCCGGCA
>CAZTYG010000330.1:987-2876 GCA_964617445.1 uncultured Blastochloridaceae bacterium | reverse complement strand
GTATCCGGCGTAGGGCGATGCCTGCTGCCAGTCGCTGTTGAACATCAGCCATACCGGAAGCTTCCGTTTTTGGGAATCCTCCAACCCCGCAATTTCATAGATGTGGTAAACATATCCCCGGTAGCTGACACCCTCAAAATGAGATCCGGGATGAGCCCAGCTTAACCCGCAGGCATGGCCTGAAACCGGCAGCCCAGCCAAAATCAACACACCCGCCAACCATGGCAAATACCATCGGCTAGCTTTAGCAGGGTGTGGTGCGGGCTTCATGGGGAATTAAAGGGTTGTGCGGTTGATTATTCCTTGCCGCCGCCGCTGGAACTGGAGCAAGAGGTCGGGCTGTCGCTGAGCTGGATCGGCATCATGCCGCCTTCAATGCTCTTGATTTGAGACGCGTAGGTGGTCACGGCCACCAACCACAGACAGGCGAAGAACGCTGCCAGTCCAACGATGCATTTACGGTTGTTCATAAAATTTACTTTCTTGATTGAGTTTGTGTTTCGAATTCATTGTTAAGACAGCGAAGGTATTAGCGTATAGCGCTTGTCGCGGTCAACAACTTTTCTGATTTTTTTAGCACGCGTTGCTGACATTGTTGCGGTAAGCGCACTACTTACACTGTAGCTAAGCTTGCTGTTGAAAACTATTTTCATGCTCGGAGTGATTTAACCACGGATTACACGGATGGCACGGATGTCGGAAATATTGGAACGCATCGGCTAAATCCTGTCATCCGTGGTCATTCGGGTTTACTGGCACTGAGCTGACAGCTCATCTGTGGGTGATTTGAGTTGATCAGATGCTTTGTATTCGAGGTCAGGCGTGAGAAGCCCATTTGCAGGACGCGAAATACAGCTTCGATGGCAATCTTTCGGGACATCTTGGATTCTCCATTTTGACGCTGGCCGAAAACAATGGGGACTTCCACGGGCCTCACGCCTGCCAGCCGGGAACGATGCAGGGTCTCAATCTGAAAGGCGTAGCCGTGGGACGCTATAGGCTTCCGTAGTATGCCTCGCAACAAGGTGGCTTCCCAAGCCCGGAACCCTCCTGTGGGGTCCGCCACGGGCATATTCAGCAGGATCCTGACATACCATGAAGCCGCGAGGCTGAGCAACAGCCTGGAGACCGGCCAATTCAGCACACGAATACCCTGAACGTATCGACTGCCCAAAATCACCCCGCCTTCCTGACGCAGCATTTCCAGCAACCGGGGCAGATCCGCCGGGTCATGCGAGAGATCGGCATCCATCTGCAAGATGGCCCCGTAATCACGCTGCAAAGCCCAGTCAAAGCCGGCAAGATAGGCCTGGGACAGGCCCTCCTTGCACTTCCGCTCCATAAGGAACACCGTCTGTCCAAAGCCATCCAGGCTGCGCACGTAAGCAGGGGTGCCATCGCCAGAATGGTCATCGACCACCAGGATGTGCAAGGCGGAGTCGGCCCGATGAATCCCCTCCAACAATTCAGGCAGATTGCATCTTTCCTGATAGGTAGGAATCACCACCAATGCTTGATTGAGTTGGAGAGTGCTCATTGGGTTTCATTTCATGCGTAAAGGAGGGGAAACAAAAAGGACAGGGCTGCCATGCAGAATAGACCGACAATCGCCCTCCCTCCCACGCCCAAGCGTTCCGCACCACTTACCGCCAAGGCGGCGATTGGCACGGTGAGAACCACGAAATAGCGGAAGTCCAGGTTGCAGGAGAACGGTTCCCGCAGCACATAAACCACTTGGGAGGCCAATATCGCACCCATTACCAGGCTTAACGGGAGGAACATCGTGCCTTTAGCTTTGACGGAGGCGTATATCCCCAAAGGGATCATGGCGAGCAAGAGCATGCCCATAATGACCAGCAGCCTGGCCGGCAACAGCAAATGGGCCGTCA
>CAZTYG010000330.1:0-977 GCA_964617445.1 uncultured Blastochloridaceae bacterium | reverse complement strand
TCGCCAAAAAGCGAGGATTTAAAAAAGTATTCCGGAAAGTAGGCCCGCCGATATTCATCATGCCATGCGTGAACGTAAGGTATGCGGGCAACCTCGAGCGGGTTGAAGGTCACAAAATCCATGGCCCGGGCGGGGATACGCAACTCCTCATCCAGCAGGTGGAATTTACCGACCACAAAGGCCGAAGGGTCCGCGGCATCCACGGCGCGGGGGATTTGATACCATCCGGCAATCAGTAGAACCGCCATGATCATGGCGATTGCAGCCTTGAATACCGCCCGGGGTGAGCGAAGTCGCAGCAAAGCGGCAAAGGCGGTAATGGCAGCCAACACCAAGGCTCCGTTCTTTACGATGAAGGCCACTCCCACCACCAGACTCAACACCACCCAGCGGCGCATGGAAGGGGACTCCCACCAGCGCAGAAACAGCCACAGCCAGAGAAAACTGCAGAATGCAAACAGAGCATCATTGCTGATACGGGAGGCCTGATAGATCAGTGCTGGATAACAGGCCAGAACGGACGCCAGAAGGACGGGGCGCATGTCACCATGATCAGAGGGGAAAATTCGGCGGGCTATGGGAGCCACCAACAACATGCTGCCACAGGAAAGAGCCAGAGAAAACGCCTTCCATTGTCCATACAGCCACGAACCACTCAACCCTGTCAGATACATCCACCATCCCCCTATCAGATAGTAGAGTGGCGGCTGATGCGTCTCCCATCCGAGATCGGGTGCCGGCAGAGCCAGGTGCTGCGCAATATATCTGAGATACTCCACATGCCCCCAAAGGTCATAGGAGCGCAGGTGATAGGGTGTGGCGCACCAATAGAGTATTCTGAGAACAATTCCGCCAAAAATCACCCAACCCAAAGGCCCGGCAAAACAGGCTGGCCACCTGCGGGCAAGAAGACCCAAGGTGGCCCAACTGGCGGTGATGAGCAGACAGGTCCAAAGCAAACACAAGGGGTCCAGGGG
>CAZTYG010000329.1:769-2881 GCA_964617445.1 uncultured Blastochloridaceae bacterium | reverse complement strand
ATTCCTGGAGAAGCCACATGCCGGCGATGTTTTTGAGGAAGCGGGTGGTGTCGCAGACGCCGCCTTCGTTGGAGAAACCGGCGTTGAAAGCGGCTTCGGACATGATGGGTTGTTCCAGTTCACGCCCCATGAGGGACCATGTGCCGGAGCTGAGGAAAACCGGTTCGGTGCCGGGTGAGGGGACTCCGGCGACCGCCGAGGCGGTGTCGTGTGCGCCGATGGCGATGACCTTGAGGTTGGTGGCACCGGTGCGTTGCTGGATTTCCGGCAGCAGCGGGCCGAGAGGGGTGCCGGCGACGACCAAATCCCCGAAGATGTGCCCGGGCAATCCCATGGCCTCGAGCAGGCGATGATCCCAGCGGCGGGTCTTGTCGTCGAGCAACTGACTGGTGCTGGCGATGGAATGTTCGTTGACCATGATTCCTGTGAGCAGGTGGTTGATCAGATCGGGCATGAACAGCAGGCGATCGGCTTCATCCATCCGTTTCTCCGCGAGCAATTGGAACAGCGTGTTGAAAAACATGAACTGGATGCCGGTGCGCGCATAGATTTCCGCTTTGGGCATGCGCTGAAAAGCCGCGTCCATCATGCCATCAGTGCGGCTGTCGCGGTATTGGAAGGGGTCGGCAAGCAGGGTTCCATTTTTGTCCAGCAGGCCGTAATCGACTCCCCAGGTATCCACGCCGAGGGAAACGATGTCCCCGCCGAATTCTTTCACGGCATGGGAAATGCCATCGAGAATATGACCGGAGATCGAGCCGAAACGCCAATGCCAACCATCGGCTTGTTGTTCAGCTTCGGTGGGGAAGCGGTGAATTTCGCGCAATTCCAGGCGCGTGCCGTCATAGAGTCCGGCCAGCACGCGTCCGCTGCCCGCGCCGAGGTCAACCGCCAGAAAGACTTTGTTGGTTTTCAAGGGGAAAGGAGGTGAACCAGCGAGGTGCCGGATTGTTCGAGTGCTGTCTGCCATTCGACGGGAACCGCGCGATCGGTGATCAGGGTTTCGATATCGCCGGGCTTGGCGAAAAAGAACGAGGACTTCAAACCGAACTTGCTGTGATCGGCGAGCAGGCATGTGTGGTCGGCAAGTTCGATCATGCGGCGTTTGAGGCGGGCCTGTTCGTCGTTGGCTTCACTCAGGCCGCGGGCCGCATCGATGCCACGGCAGGAAAGAAAGGCTTTTTGCACGTGATAACAGTCGAGGGCCTGATCCGCCAACGGCCCCTGGCAGGAAAGGGAACGGGGATTAATCACTCCGCCGGTGAGCACCACTTGGATCGAGGGCCGAGACGCCAATTCCACCGCCACTTTCAAAGCTGGGGTCAGCACGGTCAGCGCCATATCTGGCATGATCCGGGCCATTTCAAAGACTGTGGAGCTGGCGTCAAACAACACCGTTTGCCCGGCAGTCAGATGTGGCAGGGCCATGCGTGCGATTTGTTGTTTCTCCGCCACATGTTCAGCCTCACGACTGCTCAGGGGAAGGTCGCGTCGACCCGGTTCCATCCGCGCTGCCCCTCCATGGGACCGAACCAGTTGCCCGTCTTGCTCCAGCTTTTCGAAGTCGCGCCGCACGGTTTCTTCGGTCACAGCCAGCTCACGGGCCACCTCGCTGGTGCGCACTGCTCCTTGGGTTTGCACCAGATCTAGAATTCGGCGATGGCGTTCAAGGGCGAGCATGGCAATGAGAATTTGTCGGTTTTTTTTGTTTTTACTTGATCAATGTCGCAGGTCAATGCTTAATTCAGACTATAAACCACACAAACAAAGAAATAACCACATGAGCAAACCCTACCAATACGTCAATCATCTCTGGGACGACACCGTTGCCAGCAAACTTTCATCCGCTGATCGTTTGGTTTATCGCTCCAACTGTCTCGGAGCCGACCAACGCATCACCAACACCGGCGGTGGCAATACATCATCCAAACTCATCGAAAAAGACCCGCTCACCGGGAAAGACGTGGAAGTCCTCTGGGTCAAAGGTTCCGGCGGCGATCTACGCACGGCCAAGCGCGAAAATTTTTCCTCCCTCTACCAGCAAAAACTCATCGATCTCCAAACGGTTTATTCCGCCCGCAGCGATAAGGGCCTCAAGGCCCCGGCTGAAGA
>CAZTYG010000329.1:0-759 GCA_964617445.1 uncultured Blastochloridaceae bacterium | reverse complement strand
GACATGGTCGGCATGTATGCCCACACCACCTTCAACTTGAACCCCCGCGCATCCTCGATTGACACCCCGTTGCACAGCTTTCTGCCCGGCAAGCACGTCGATCACATGCACCCCAACGCCATCATTTCTATCGCCGCCAGCAGGAACTGTGAAAAGCTCACCGCTGAAATCTTCGGGGGTGAGATGGCATATGTCCCGTGGATGCGTCCCGGCTTCGAGCTTGGACTGGCGATGCAGGAAATTTCCCTAAAGAATCCCCAAGTGCGGGCCATCATGATGGGGCAGCACGGATTCATCAGCTGGGACGACAACGATAAAAAATGCTATGAGCTGACCCTCGCCTTCATCGAAAGGGCCTCGGCATACATGGAAGCGCAATACGCGAAAAAGGGCGGTGACGCCGGTGCCTTCGGCGGTGCCAAATACCAGTCGCTGGCGCAGGAGGAGCGCGACCGCACATTCGCCGCCATCCTGCCATGGCTGCGCGGACAGGTCTCCCAGCAAAAGCGGTTTATCGGCACTGTCCAAGACGACGAAAAAATCCTCCGTTTCGTCAACTCCGCCGACGCCCCACGTCTGGCCGAACTCGGCACCAGCTGCCCTGACCACTTCCTACGCACCAAGATCAAGCCTCTGTACGTAGCTTGGGACCCCGCTTCGGGCGATCTCGAAGGATTGAAAAAACTTCTGGCGCACGGACTGGTGCAATACCGCAAGGACTACGCCGCTTACTACGAAGCCTGCAAGCACTCCAACTCT
>CAZTYG010000328.1:0-2891 GCA_964617445.1 uncultured Blastochloridaceae bacterium | reverse complement strand
CCCCCCCGATTGCAGACCGAAGAGCGTCCCACGGTCATACAACAAATTGAACTCCACATAACGCCCCCGCCGGTACAACTGAAACTCCCGCCGCCGGTCATCATAAGGCTCGTCCTTTCTGCGCCGCACAATCTCTTGATATGCGGGAGCAAACGCATTTCCCACCGACCGCCAGAACTCCATGCTCTCCGCCGGACCCAATTCGTCGAAATCGTCAAAAAACAATCCCCCCACGCCACGAGTCTCACCCCGGTGCTTGAGATAAAAATACTCGTCGCACCACTTTTTGAAGCGCGGATAAAGGTCCTTGCCGAACGGTGCACAAGCCGCCCGCGCCGCCTCGTGCCAGCCCACCACATCCTCCCGGCGCGGATAAAACGGGGTCAGATCAAACCCGCCACCGAACCACCCCACCGGGTCTCTTCCGGATGGGGCGGCCACGAACACCCGCACATTCATATGTGTTGTCGGCACATACGGATTCCATGGATGAAACACCAGCGACACCCCGGCGGCCCGGAACGGCGCCCCCGCAAGTTCCGGCTTGCGCGCCGTCGCCGATGGCGGCAGCGCCCCGCCGCGCACATCCGAAAAATTCACCCCCGCCTTTTCGAACACCGTCCCGCCCTGCAACACCCGACTCTCCCCCCCGCCCCCTTCCGCCCGCTCCCACCGGTCAGCATGAAACCTCCCGCTCCCGTCCCACTCCTCCACTCCCTTACAAATCCGATCCTGCAAACCCCGCAACCACAACAATGCTTTCTCAAAGAAAGCTTCATCATATCGTCCCGTCATCACCCCAAACCCTAGCCCTACCCCCGCCCCACTCAACCCGGAATCCACCTTTCCTCCCACCCCCATCACCACTTTAAACTGCCCTGTGAATGTTTCAGGTGTAACATTCACAGGGATGACGCGTGAATGTTACACCTGAAACATTCACACGTCCGCATTGGAGTGTGTGGCCTGGCGCACTCTGACGTAAGGGTGGGCCGATGTTCTTTGTTCTGATAGGGAGGCGGGCTGGGTGCTGGGGGCTAGATCGGACCGCTCGGTTCGATAGGTGAATGGTCCATTCGCCTGCGGGCCTGGAAGACCCCTTCCTCGCCGTCGTTGGAAATCATCATCTCCGCCATTTCCATGCCCGCATCCTCCAGCCATCGCCGCAGGATTCCCGGATGCGGGCGGTGGGAGAAGAATAACTCCCACTCCGCGCCCTGCTTCCATGTATATGACCGTTGATGCACGCAGATATCCACGTCGTGCTGGAATACCATTCGGCAAACAAACCGGCAGCCGCACGGCCCCAGCCGCATGTCAAAATCCAGCCGCACGGCGTCCGCAGGAATGCCCAAGTCGGCAGGAAGTTGCGCCAGCCAACGCCGGGTCGGCGCGTTGTCATAGCCGCCGAGCAAACGCCGACAAGCCTTCTCATAATCCTCCTCGGGGGCGAGATTCGCGCTGATCAACAACCGATCCCCGGGACGCAGCCAGGCCGCCAGCCGGCGCAGCAGGAATGGGGCGTCGAAATTCGGCAATAGTCCGAACGCCGCGAAAACTCGTGGCAGCTCCGGATGATACCCACGCCACCAGTCATCCAATCCCGCAGCCCGCCCCAGGTCCGCCACCGCCCCCAGACAGGGTAACCCGGGTGCGGCCGCCCGCGCCGCCGCGCACGCCGTTTCCACCAAGGCCAGGCTGGTATCGCAAGCGAGATAATGCGGCGCGCATCCCCGCGCCGCCCAGCTTTTCAAAAGGTTCGCATCCTTATTGCCGGCCCCGCATCCCAGACTCACCAGCACCAAACCGTTGGCGACCGATACCCCCGCCGCCAGTGCACCATACAGCGCTTTGGTTTCGTCATCGCTCCATGCCGGGGAATATTTCCGGTGCACCTCCGTCCATAACTCCGCTTGGCAGGGCGTCAGATAATGGAGTTGAGGGTCGATCCGTCCCGATGCCAGGGATTCGTGAAGCACATCTTCCATTGCGTCCGGTTCACGGCTGAAATGAAAGAAAATGGGCGACATAGTTGACGGCAGAGAATTCAACTCCATTCTTACCACATGAGCGAAAACACATCCACCCCTCGTGCCTCATGCTGCTGCTGGGACGACCGCACCTTTGCCTTCCTGATCCTGCGCCTGTTCCTGGCGTTGCGTTGGCTTGCTGCGGGATTCGGCAAATTCCAGGGCGATTCCGGCTTCTCGCTGACCCACTGGAACACCTCCGGTGCGGGCATGGTGGAAAACTTTGCCACCAACACTTTTCTGCCCAAATTCCTGCTCGTCCCGTATGTGTATCCCCTGCCTTACATCGAGGCCCTGCTCGGTATCGGCCTGCTGCTGGGCGTGAAAACCCGCATCGTCCTGATTCTGAGCGGACTGATGTATGTGTCTCTCGCCTTTGGCCAGATGCTCATCGCCGGGCATCAAACCGTGGCCAATATTGCCATCCATCTGGCCCTGCTCATCGCCGCGCTCCTGTTGTGCCAACACAACAAGCTCGCACTGGTGAAAGACTAGCAGCCTTCAGCTGCCCCATTTCGCACGCCAGTCCCCGCGCAGGGGAACGGGTCGCCCTTTTTCCATGTCCACCGGCACCAGTATCTGCCGCGCGCGACAGATCGGCGCGCCGTCGGATTGTCGGCGGACCTCGAAGGCCAGCCAGAACCGGACCCGCTCCACCCTTTCCAGAACGACGGTGATGACCAGATTGTCGCCCAGCCGGGCGGGCTTGAGGTAATCGATTTCGGTGCGGGAGACCACCGGGCAGCCGTGCTCACCGCCCGACATCATTTCGGCCACGCTCCAACCCAGCTGGGCGGCGAAGTCGGTGCGCGCTGTTTCGATCATGCGCAGGTAGGCCACGTTGTGAACGACCCCGCCGGC
>CAZTYG010000327.1:0-2898 GCA_964617445.1 uncultured Blastochloridaceae bacterium | reverse complement strand
TTTTGACGGGGTTGACGAGACCAGCGCCTTCGGAGAGCAGGGTGCCCCAACTGGCGGAGGGAGCCTGGACGCCAAGGCCGAGAAAGCTGAGAAAGGATTCTTCGAGGATGACGGCGGGAAGGGTGAGGGTGAGGTAAACGATGACGATGGGGTAGAGGTTGGGGAGGAGGTGGAGGCGCATGATGCGACGGTGGGTCTGGCCCAACGCGCTGGCGGCGTGAACAAAGGCGCGCTCTTTGAGGGAAAGGACCTGGCCGCGGACGATGCGGGCCATGGTGAGCCATTCGATCATGCCCAGGCAGATGAACAACAGGATGAGGCGGGTGTGGGGGACCCAGGAGTGGAGACCGATATCGTCGAGCCAGCTGCGGGCGCGTTGGTCGAAGACGGCAATGAGTACGATGACAATGATGATGCGGGGGAGGGAGTAGAGGATATCGACAAAGCGCATCATGAGGTTGTCGAGGCGTCCGCCGACATAACCGGCGGTCATGCCGTAGAGAACGCCGATCACGAGGCTGACGGAGGCGCCAATGACACCGACGAGGAGGGAGATGCGCGCTCCGTGAAGGGCGCGGGTGAGGACATCGCGTCCGAGGAGGTCGGTGCCCATGGGATGTTGGAGGGATGGCGGGGCGAACTGGCGGTCGCTGGTGGCGTCATACTCATAAGGACTGAGCCAGGGACCGGCCACCGCCGCCAGCACGAGCAGGCCGAGAATCAGCAGGCAGACCCGGATGGTGGTGTCGGGGGAGAAAGGTGCCCTGTTCACCATAGTTTGACCCTGCGGTCGAGGGTGACGTAGAGGACATCGACGAGGATGTTCATGGCGATGAGGAGGGAGGAATAGACGATGACGGCACCGGCGATGAGGAAGACGTCGCGGTCGATGACGGCGTTGACGAAGAAGGTGCCCATGCCGGGGATTTTGAAGATGGATTCAATGATGAGGCTGCCGGTGAGGACGTGGGCGGCCAGAGGGCCGGAGAAGGAGACGAGGGGGAGGATGGCGGTTTTCAGGGCGTGTTTATAGACCACGATTTTTTCGGGCAGGCCCTTGGCGCGGGCGGTGCGAACAAAGTCCTGGTTGAGGACTTCCAACATGCTGGTGCGCATGAGGCGGGCGCAGTAGGCACCGTAGGGCAGGGCGAGGCAGAGGACCGGCAGGATGTAGTGGGCGGGCATGCCCCAGCCGGCCACCGGAAACAGGGGCAGAAGGATGGCGAAAAGGAGGACAAAAAGCGGGGCGATGAGAAAGGAGGGCAGACAAATGCCCGCCAAAGCGGCGAGCATGGCGGCGCGGTCGCCGACTGCGTTGTGGTGAACGGCGGCGTAGGTGCCGAGGGCAACGCCAATGAGAAGGGCGAGAGTGAGCGCACCGAATCCGAGGATGGCGGAGTTGGGTAGAGTTTGGCCGATGATGTCGGCGATGGTGCGGTTGGCGTATTTGGTGGAATCACCGAGGTCGCCTTGCAGCAGCCGCCACCAATAACGACCGAGCTGGGAAATCACGGTGCCGTCGAGTCCGTATTTTTCGTTGAGGCGCTTCTCGACCAACGGGGAGAGGGCACGATCCCGGTCGAAAGGGCTGCCGGGTGCGCTGCGCACCAAAAGAAACGTCGCCGACACCACGATGACTAGCACCGGAATGGCAATGAGGATGCGTTTGATGATGAAAGCGATCATTTCTTCCAGTACAGCGTCCGCAGCGGGTGGTCGTCGATGACGTTGCCTTGGATGCCCCCGAGGAGGCTGGCGTCGTAGAGCATCATGCCGACGAAGTTATATATGGGGGCGATGGGGGCCTGGTCGCGGGTGAGAATAGTTTCGGCTTTTTGCATGAGACGGAAGCGTTCGGACGGATCGTTGTGGCGGTTGGCCTCGGCGAGCAGCTGGTCGTAGGTGGGGTTGGACCAGCCGGTGCGGTTGTTGCCGCGTCCGGTGACGAAGCAGTCGAGAAAGGTGTTGGGGTCGTTGTAGTCGCCGATCCAGGCGGAGCGGACGATGTCGTAGTCCAACTCGTTCATGCTGCGGAGATAGGTGGCCCATTCCTGGTTGCGGAGTTCGACGCGGATGCCGAGATGCGTGCGCCAGTGGGACTGGATTTCGGTGGCGATTTGTTCGTTGAGTTCGGTTTTATTGTAGAGGAGCTCGACACGCGGAAAGGAGGCGGGGTCGGGGAAGCCCGCCTCGGCCAGCCAGATTCGGGCTTGTTCGGGGTCGAAGTGGACGCCATGAGGTGGTTCGTAACCCGGTATGCCGGGCGGGGTGAGGGATGAGGTGGGGTGCTCCCCCGCACGGGTGATGCGCTGGACGACGGCGTCGCGATCAATGGCGGCGGTGAAGGCGCGGCGGACCAGAGGGTTGTCGAAAGGAGGTTTGGTCGTATTGAAGCGATAGAAGTAGGTGGCGAGGTAGGTGAAGGTATGGAGATCGGGGCGTTTGCGCAGTTCCTCGATCAGGAGCGGCGGGATGAGGCCCTTGTCCATGATGAGATCGACCTGACCGGTGGCATAGAGGTTGAAGGCGGTGCTGGCGGCGGAGAGGGTGAGGGCGTCGATGCGGCGCATGGCAACGGTGTCGGCGCGCCAGTAGTGGGGGTTGGCCTCGAATTGGACGCGGTCGTTGATGCGCCAGCCGGTAAGCTTGTAGGCTCCATTGGAAACCATGTTGCCGGGGCGAATCCAGCGTTCGCCGTATTGTTCGATGGTGGGGCGGTGGACGGGGGAGTAAGTCACGAAGGCGGTGAGTTCGGGAAAGTAAGCGGCGGGGGATGTGAGTTCGACTTCCAGGGTGAGGGGACCGGTTTGGCGGATGCCGACCTGGGAGAAGTCGCTGAGTTTGCCTGACTGGTAGGCCTCGGCGTTGCGGATGACGAACAGGATTTCAGCGTAGCGG
>CAZTYG010000326.1:0-2903 GCA_964617445.1 uncultured Blastochloridaceae bacterium | reverse complement strand
CCACCGGGCAGCACAGGGCGGGTTCCTGGGCTTTGGAGGCGGCGGCGTAGCGTTCCTTGACGGCGTGTTCGGTTTTCATGGAGGGGAGGGATACTCGTTCAGGTTCCAGTCATATTTGAGAAATGCAACTTGTAGATTGTCTGGAAGCGGCTCGTCCCGGTAACGGTTGATAAAAGCCACCGTTCCGGGCGGGTTGAAATCCGCGGCATACCATTCAAAAAGCCGGGAAACGCTGAGTTGCCGTCCGTCAATGAGGTAGGCATGGGGCCCGGGCCGGGCAAGGAAGCTTCGGGTGACCCGGTCGAGCTGGGCGTCGAGACGGGAAGCAGTGAAAGGCTGGGCGGGCAGTGGTGGACAGGAGATGCTGGCACAGTTCACCGCAAAATGGATCCGGGGATCTTTGAAGACCTTGAGCGTGCGTTCTTTTTCCAGTGTATCCAGGCTCATGCGCTCCCCGGCGACGATGATTCGGGGTTCGCTGAATACGCCGAAATCTTTTGCTATCTCCCGCACACTTTGGATCGGGTAAGCGGCCAGAACCTCGTGCAGCATCCAGATATTGTAGGCGTTGAGCAAATAGGCCAGCTTCGCCTCACGTGTATCCGCCGACGGTCCGGCTGCGGCGATTTCGCGGGTCAGAGTTTTGAGGGCCTCAAGATCCGGCGGGCTGGCCTTCCACGCCCGATAGTTCACCCCACCGGGGGATACATAGGCATCCAGCAGGCGCGCATATTCACCTTCCCATGGCTCGGCGGCCGATGCCGCGTGGAGCCAAGAGAAGACAAGGACTGCGGGAAGGAATAGGCGACACATCAGGATGCCTTCTGTCCGCGGCTCAAAGCCGTTTTTCTTCGATGTCATGTCCCACGGTGAGATCAAGGGCTTGGGATGGGTTTGGTGTTGTCATAGGATCATACGAGAGTCGTCCCTGTCCGTTTATTCCGCTATTTTTTGGGATTTCAGCCCAAGCCGTTGACGGAACATCGTAAGTAAGATATATCTTACTTTATGCTTACCAAAGTTTCCAGCAAAGGCCAGACGGTCATTCCCGTGGCCATCCGGGAAATCGCCCAAGTGGAGGCGGGTGACGAACTGGAAGTGGGGTATTCCGGGGGGATGATCGTGATGCGCAAAAAACGCCCTCTCACCACAGCGCGGATCCGCTCCCTGTTGCGGGCCGGACGGCAATTGCCTCCGATGCGGACGGAGGATGAGGCGGCCATGGTGAAAGCAATCACCCGCGTTCGCCGCAGGGCATCCAGGTGAAAGTGGTGTTGGATACCAATGTGGTGGTCAGCGCCTGCTTCTGGAGGGGCGCTCCATTCGACTGCCTTCAGGCCTGGTCCAAGAACAGCTATGTGGCTGTGATCAGCCCCCCGCTGCTGGCCGAATACGAGGAGACCTTCGAGGAATTGAGGCTGGATTATCCGGAGCAGACCTGTGTGGATTGGGTGGCGGCATTGCGGGACGCTGCGGATTTGGTGTTTCCCATGGACCGCATTCCGGCGGGGCTGGTGGCTGATCCTTTTGACGAAATGGTGCTTGAATGTGCGCAGGCTGCACAGGCGGAGTTCATCGTGAGCGGAGACAAGAAGCATCTTCTGCCTCTGGGTCATTTCCGCGATATCCCCATTGTGAATCCCGCAGATTTTTTAAGGCGTATCCATATCCGGGAATAATTCGCCGGGTCGCTTCTCATATCAAGCACATGTCCCACCGCAGCATCGTCATCATCGGCAACGGGGTCACCGGCATCACCGCCGCCCGTCATGTCCGCAAGCGCTCCAACGACCGGATTCTGGTGGTCTCGGCCGAGACCGACCACCATTTTTCCCGCACGGCCCTGATGTATATCTTTATGGGCGACCTCACTTACCAGGACACCAAACCGTATCCCGACGAGTTCTGGGAGAAGAACCGGATCGATCTCAAGCGAGGGTGGGTCGATAAGATCGACACGGAAAGCCAGTGCGTGGTCTTCAGCGACGGTTACCGCAACCACTTCGACGAACTGGTGCTGGCCACCGGGGCGCGACCGAACAAGTTCGGCTGGCCCGGCCAGGACCTCGACGGCGTGCAGGGGCTCTACTCCTACCAGGACCTCGAAAACATGGAACGTCTGGCGCCGACCACCCGCCGCGCGGTGATCGTGGGCGGCGGACTCATCGGCGTGGAAGTGGCCGAAATGCTCCTGACCCGCGGGGTGGAAGTGACCTTTCTGGTGCGGGAGAAAAACTTCTGGGGTTCGGTCCTGCCCGAGGGCGAGGCGAAGATGGTCAACCGCGAGATCCATCGCCACCACATCGACCTGCGACTCGAATCCGAATTGAAGGAAATCCTGCCGGACGAAAACGGACGCGCCCGTGCGGTGGTGACCAAGGGCGGCGAAACCATCGATTGTCAGATGGTTTTTCTCACCGTTGGTGTCAGCCCGAACATCGACTTTGTCAGAGCCACCGGGATCGAATGCGACCGCGGCGTGCTGATCGACGACCGGTTCCGCACCTCCGTGCCGCATGTCTGGGCGGGAGGCGACTGCGCCCAGCACCGCGAACCGGCTCCGGGCCGTCGTCCGGTCGAGCAGGTCTGGTATACCGGGAAAATCCACGGCGAACACATCGCCGCCAACCTGTGCGGCGACGACCGTCCCTACAACCCGGGCGTTTGGTTCAATTCGGCCAAATTCTTCGACATCGAATACCAGACCTACGGCGTGGTAATGCCGCAGCCGAAAGACCACGAGGAGGATTTCTACTGGGAACATGCCGAAGGGAACAAGTCCTTCCGTCTGCGTTTCGACCGCGAGTCCGGAGCGGTCACGGGGGTCAATGTCTTCGGTCTTCGGCATCGCCACGCGGTCTGGGAAACCTGGCTCAACCGCCGCACCCGCGTCGAGGACGTGA
>CAZTYG010000325.1:0-2907 GCA_964617445.1 uncultured Blastochloridaceae bacterium | reverse complement strand
AATTCTCGCCACCGGACTCCAAGTGCTCCACCCGTGTAGCCAGCCGCGCACGCTCCTGAAAATCCTCCAGGCTGATGCTCCAGTCCGCCCATCCCGGCTGAAAACTTTCCCCCACCGCGAGGCTACCCTCACCCACCATGCGCCCGCCACGCAGCACTTGGTAGTCCACCCGCGCGTCCTTGCCCGGTGCCATTCGCAACTCCGGTGTGCTGCCGCCCAGCATGTCGATAAATCCCGCCAGAGTCACCAACACGGCGGGATTGTTCGGGCGGGATGACGCGGTGGCCGGTCGTCCATCCACCATGCGTAAATCGGGCCAGTAACCGACCACAAATATCTGTGTGCCCGGCTCGGAACCGGGCAGATCCTTGTCCAGCACATCACGTAGCGGATGCGATTGCCTGCCACCGTCAGGGTCCATGATCACAATACGGAATTCGCCGGTCTCTTCGACGGGTTCGAGCAGGAAACGGTAACCGCTGGGCTGCCCCGAGGTGTTGGAAATGATCGGGGCGTCCGGCATGCGCGCCAAGATCATCTGCGTCTCGCGAAAGGTCGGTGCCTCCCCGTCCGTCACTGCGGCGGCCTCCGGTAGTTGCTCGGTCCACTCGATCCGCGCGCGCCCGAACAAATCATGCCCTCGCGCCTCGACCGGCGCGTGTGCCATCGGAATGTCCAGCGTCTGGTTCATCATCGCGCTGTGCAACCGCAACCGCACACCCGGCGTCCCCTGCGCATCGGCCACCAGCTCCGGTCTCACATCCAGCGCGTCGGAATAGCCGCTCAACTCGATCTTCATCCGCGAATGCGGCACATCCACCCGCCGCACCCGGTCGGGCGCGGGAGGTCGCACCGCCACACTCACCGGCGTCTGATACATCAACCCCGAAGCCGGGCTTTCCATCACCACCACCGGCTGGTCGATGATCAACATTCGCGTCGGTTGGTCGCCTTTGAACAACGTCAGCGAACCCTCGAATCCCACCGCGCGCCCGATCATCGATCCGATCAACATCACGATCAGCCCCGCATGGGTAACGACGAATCCGTAATGTCGGTCCTGCCACGGCCAGCGCGTCGCGGCAGCAGCCACGATGTTGACCCCCAACAACAACAGCCAGAAGGTGAACCACGGAGCGTTGTAAATGTAATACTGCGCCACCTTGAAACTCATGCGCGACTCGGCAAAGGTCGCCACCGCGCAGGCGGTGGCAATGGTGATGAGCAGAAATACGGCGAGCTTGAGCGAGCCGAAAACATGCACGGCCTGCCAGACCGGGGAGACGCAGCGGCGCTCCTCGATCAATTTGGCGTGTTCGGCGCGTGAGAGAGATTGTTTCATGTGGCCTCCGGATTCCGTCCTCCCGGTGCGCGGAGCAGTAACATCGCCAGCGCCATACCGGCCCACATTGCACCGAAAGAGAAAAAGAAATGCGGGGTGCCTTCGGTGATGGAAATGCGGCTCAACGACCACGCGCCGAGATTCATGCCCAGCAGCATCAGCGCAAGGCACAGCGCGAAACGTGCCACCGCGCGCTGTGATCCGCGCGCCGCCTCACCGCCCAACCAGAAGGCCGGCAACGAGAACAGCAGCATTCCGCCATTCATCCAGTTTAGCCCGCCCAGCAGACCCAGTCCCAGATTGGAGCCCGCGCAGCCGCACATGCAGGCACCGTCGCGCACCACAGCGGCGAACCCGGCATCCGCCCACCATCCCAGCAACATGCCCAGTGTCCCCAGTCCCAGCATGAATGTGAACGGCCCTCCGAATGCGGCGCGCTGCCATGCATCGCGGTAGAGGAACAACACCCATGCTCCCATCGCGAAAACCAATCCCAGCGCGGCCCCGGCCCCCGGCCCGAGTCCGGAGAGATACGCCAGCAATGGGCCGCAGACAGCGACAGCCGCAGCCAGCAGCAGTGCGGCGGTAAAGCCGGGTTGCGCGGTGGCGGCAGGACTTTCATAGGACCTGTAGGTCCTATGCTCCCCGGAACTATCCGGCAGCTCCACTTCCACTCCCGCCCCCGCAAATTCCTCATGAATGCCCTCTGCAGCGCGCAATGCCCGCCACGTTACACTTAGACTGGAGAGCAGCATCAAGACAGCCGCCCAAACCGGATGGATCAGACCGGCGGCGGCCAGACTGATGCCCACGATATTATACCCCACCGACCACGCCAGATTGACCCGGATGCCGCGCACCACCCTGCGGGACATGCGCAGTGCCGGAGCCAAACCGTCGAGATCAAAACCGAACAACTGCGCATGGGCCGCCTCCCGCGCCAGCGACGCCCCGGATGCCAGCGCCAGACTGGCCTCGGCCTCGGACATCGCCGCCGCGTCATTGATGCCGTCGCCCACAAACAAAATTCTCCGCCCCTCCGCCTGCAGTTCACGAACCCGCGCCGCTTTTTCTTCCGGCGTCATTCCCGCCTCCACTTCCACCAGACCCAGACGCGCGGCGTGTTCAGGGCGGTCGCCGGTCATCACCCGTACCTCCAACCCCGCGCTACGCAACGCCTCCATCGCCCGCTCTGAACTTTCGCGCAGGGTCTCATGAAGCAGGACCAGGCCGACCGGGCGACCATCCAACCTCACCCAGCACTCCCGCCCCTGAGCGCCCCCGTGCAGCTTTCCGCGCAATACCTCCGCTGCGGGAGCGTCCTCTTCCTCCAGCAGCCGTTCATTGCCCGCTTCCAGCAGACCCAGTCCCCTCACCCGCGCGGCGACTCCCGTCGCCGGAATCACACGCGGGGCACCGTCCAGTTCCGAAAGTCCCCCCTCGCCCGCCCAATGCCGGAATGCCAGAGCCACCGGATGGTCCAGTTGAAATTGCATCGCAGCCAGACCCCGGCGCAGCGCGGCGGCGTCCACCCCGTCCGCCACCACAAAATCCACCGCCTTGAG
>CAZTYG010000324.1:2700-2912 GCA_964617445.1 uncultured Blastochloridaceae bacterium | reverse complement strand
GGTCCAAATTTCGGCGTTAAGAATGTTGAGGCCGGCGAGGGAGAAAGCGCCGGCGACTTTGGTGAAGAGGTGGTCGCGGTCCCAGGTGACGATGGTGACCTCGGAGTGGCCGGCTTCCTCGTGGTGGAGCCAATGGACCACAGGGCGGAGGGTGTCCTCGTAGTCGTCGTGTTCGAGGAGACGCAGCATGAAGTCGTGGACCAGGGTGATGT
>CAZTYG010000324.1:1939-2690 GCA_964617445.1 uncultured Blastochloridaceae bacterium | reverse complement strand
TGGCGGGCGGCGTGTTCGCCGTGGCGGAAATCGAGGTAGGCTCCGGGCAGGGCGGAGAAATGGGCGTCGATTTCTTCGTAGCTGATGCCCTTGGGCAGGAGTTTGCGGGCGCGGGATTGGACATCGCGGCGGCGTTCGCGGGTGAGCCGGAGGAATTCCTCACCACCATCGAGCATGGCGCAGGTGCGGGCGTAGAGGTGCCAGACGAGGCCTTCTTTCCAGTCCGACCAGTTGTTTTCAATGTCGGTGCCTTTGCCGTCGGCGAAGGTCAGCAGCATGAGCATGTCGAGGCGTTCCTGGTCCTGAACGATGCGGGCGAAGTCGAGGATGGTGCGGGGGTCGTCGATGTTGCGGCGGGTGGCGAATTCGTTGAGGGTCATGTGGTGATCGACAAGGAACGTGAGAAGCTGGAGGCGGCGGCCGTTGAGTTTCATGCGGCGGGCGAAGCGGACGGCGAGTTGGACCCCGGCTTGTTCGTGGTCGGCTGAGTTGGCGGCTTTACCGGTATCGTGAAGCACGAGGGCGAGGTAGAGAATATCGGGTTCGGTGCAGTCCTCGAAGAGGCTGCGGTAGCTGGAGAAGGGACGGGCTTTGGCGTCGAGCACCAGGTCGAGTTGTTCCAGGCAGACCAGGGTGTGCTCGTCGGCGGAATAGCGGTGGAAGAATTCGTGCTGGACCAGGCAGGTGAGGGGGCCGAATTCGGGGATGAGGCGGCCGAGGATGCCGACCTCGTGCATGGCGCGAAAGGTCC
>CAZTYG010000324.1:455-1929 GCA_964617445.1 uncultured Blastochloridaceae bacterium | reverse complement strand
TTTTTGGGCGGCGAGGTGGAAGAGCAGTTCGCGGGTTTCCGGTTGGAGGAGGGATCGGTGGGTGATGAAGCGGGTCTTCTGCCGGAGAATGGTCTCCAGTTCGGGGCTGAGGGAGGCGTTGCGCTGTTGCAGGAGCCGGAAGATTTTCAGGAGGTTGACGGGATCGTCGCCAGGGCCGCGTATTTTTCCGGGATGGAGTTCGCCGCCGTGTTCGACCACGCCGAATTCCTTTTCGTCCTGGCGCGAGGCGGAGGGTAGGAGGTTGCGCAGCATGTCCATGCGGGTGGAGGGTTTGCCGACGCCGAATCTGCGAAAGCAGAGATTTCCGATCTGATAGATGTTGCGGCTGTGCTGGTAGTAGTCGCGCATGAGCGCCTCGGTGCGGCGCAGGATGTCGGGCTGGCGGTAGCCGAAGGCGTCGGCGATGTCGCCCTGGAGCTTGAGGGTGAGAATGTCGCCGCCGCGGTTTTGCTGGAAATGGAGTTCGTTGCGGACGCGCAGGATGAAGTCGTAGGCGGCGTCGAGGGCTTTGCGTTCGGTGAGGGAGAGGAGGCCGGTTTGTTGAAGGTCGATGGTTCCGTGAACGCCGCGTGCGACGCGGGCGGACCAGACGATGTTGTGGTAGTCACGCAGGCCGCCGCAGCCATTTTTGACCTGGGGTTCCTGGACAAAGACGGTGCCGCCGAATTTGCGGTGGCGGGCGTCCTGATCGGCGCGCCGCCATTCGATGTAACGCTGGGCGCGGCCGCCGAGGCAGAGGCGTTCGAAGCTGGTCTGAAAGGTGGAGAAGAGTGTGGCGTCGCCGTCGAGGAGGCGGGATTCGAGTAGCGAAGTCATGGTTTGAAAATCTTCGCGGCCCTGTTCGACGGACTCGTCCATGTTACGGGTGGCATGGCCGACTTTGATGCCGGTGTCCCAGAGCATGTAGAGGACTTGTTCGACGGCGTCGGTGACGGCCCTGTGCGCGGGGCTTTTGGGGCGCGCTTTATCGTAGAGAAAAAGGAGGTCGATGTCGCTGTAGGGGGAGAGTTCGCCGCGACCGAAGCCGCCGACGGCGATCATGGCCAGCGGGGGAAAGGAGCCGTTGAGGGAGTGGGAGCGGTGGACGTTGTCGAGTGCGCCGCGGAACATGTGGCGCAGGACGACGGAGAACATCTCGGCGCGTTTGCGGGTGAAGTCGAGGCCGCCCTCTCCGGCGCGGTGTGCCATGAGCAGCCGCTTTTCCTCGAGCTTGAGGAAGTCGCCGTAGAGATCGAGCATGTCGGCCGGTTTGGTGCGGGCGGTATGGATCAATTTTCGCTCGGCGTGACGGAGGACTTTTTCGAGGTGGGCCGACATAACCCTGATACCATACGCGAAAATCCCGGCAGGCATCCAGTAGAAGATGATTTCCGGCTTGTTCCGGGTGCGGGGAAATTCATGATGCGGGGATGTTGTTGTTGGGTGTGAACATTGATCATGTGGCGACGTTGCG
>CAZTYG010000324.1:0-445 GCA_964617445.1 uncultured Blastochloridaceae bacterium | reverse complement strand
GACGCGGGGCCGGAGCATCCGCTGGCGGAGCCGGACCCGGTGGCGGCGGCGCGGGCGGCGGTGGCTGCGGGGGCGCATTCGATCACGGCGCATTTGCGCGAGGACCGTCGGCACATCCAGGATGCGGATGTGTGGCGGTTGAAGCGGGAAGCGGGGGCGCCGTTGAATTTGGAGATGGCGGTGACAGCAGAGATGGCGGAGTTTGCCGTGGGGTTGAAACCGGAGGAGGTCTGCCTGGTGCCCGAAAGCCGGCAGGAGGTTACAACCGAGGGCGGGCTGGACGTGGCGGGCAATCCAGCGCGGGTGGCGGAGGTGGTGGCGCGGCTGAAGGAGTCCGGTGTCTTGGTGAGTTTGTTCATCGATCCGGACCCCGATCAAATCCGGGCATCGGCGGCGGTGGGTGCGCCGGTGGTGGAATTGCACACGGGGTCGTATGCGAACGCTT
>CAZTYG010000323.1:0-2922 GCA_964617445.1 uncultured Blastochloridaceae bacterium | reverse complement strand
GTATGGACCATTCCGCTGGACCATCGCGCCTATTTTTTCCGCCTCAAAGCCCGGCGGCCCGGTCCGGTCGCCATGCTGCGGTCCTTGATTGCGGGGCGTGATTCCGGCCGCCGGGCGCTGCGTGATGCCCTGCAGAACGCCCGCATCGAAGGTCTCCAGCCGGTCATGATCACAGCCCGCGATTTTCTGGACGGCATCGAGGAAGGCGGAAAAGGGGCGGAGCTGGTCGTGGAGTTGACCAACGTGCTTAACCGTCCGGTGGACGCGGCCCTGGACATCCAGGTGACCGGATTGGAACTTGCCGGGCAGGAACGGGTGCGCATCGAGCCCCATCAAACCATCACCGTTCGCTGGAAAGTGACCGGCGGCTCCGCCACCGCCAACAATCTCTATCCCCTGACCCTGCTGGTGGACGCCGGCGCGGACGGCATCACCGCTCATGCCGAGCTGCTGCGGGTCAACCTGATCGAGCGTCGGACCGTCAACATTGACGGCGACCTCGCGGATTGGGAAGGGGTGCTTCCCCAGCATGTGACCGCCGGTGGGGCGGCGACGCGGACTCTTACCGAGGCCGCATGGCTGCCGTTTGTCGAGCATGACGCCACCGCTGTGGAAGGGTCCGCCACCGCATGGACCGCTTATGATGAAGAATACTTCTACTTCGCGGTGAGTATTGCCGACGAGTCCCCGCATCCGGGCACTCTGCGTTTCGCCACGATGGATGCTGATCCGTTTTATTATCCGGAGATAAGTTACTCCGTGGTGGACGGGGTGCGGACCGAACACCGCTGGCCGGAGGGGGTCCGCCGGTACAGTTATCGTCGCAATCCAATTCTGCCCGCCGGGAACTATCCCAACTTCGACAACGTGCAGATCGCGTTCAATGTGATTCCGCCGGAGGAAAAATCCTGGCTGACCCATTTGGAGGGAAGGATGCCGGGATTCATCTGGTGGAAAGACACCGATTATGAATATGCGTTGAATACGGTTGCCGAAGAATACGGCGGCGGCTTCGAGGTTTGGCGTTTGCAGCATCCGGACATGCCGCACCAGCATCATTATCCCCGGCAACCACGCCATGCTCTCGCGGGGCATGTGGAGGGCGCGCGCATGGTGACCGTTCACCGCGACGGCGTTCGCATCACCGAAGCCGCGATTCCCTGGGACGAAATTCCAGAAGCGCGTGAGGCGATGAAGAACGGAGGCACCATCAAATTCAGTTTCCGGGTGAACAACAGTGCTGGCGGAGTCGCGCTCGAACTTGCCCGCAGGCGCAGCGTCAGCCGCACCGGCAACAACACCTTTCAGGTTGATTGGGTGGAGTCCTGGGCCAATGAAGTCCAATTCCGTTTCCTTCCCTGATGAGCACTTCGTTGTTGAATGTGGATGTTCGCGACGTTCCTTTCAGTCGACGCGGCGCTTATCTGGCCGTCTCGCATCTTGATGCGAAGCGCGCCCCGTGGCCCGGGCTGTGGCTGCGCAGCATTCGCACGTTGTTTCAATGCGGGCCGCTGCTGCGTCTCGATGGCGCGGAGCCTGACCACTGTACCATGCAACCGGACGGCCTGGAAGTGGCGAGGGAAGACGGCGCAGGGGCGACGTGGGTGTTCGACGACCGTGGTGCCGCGCGCCTGCGTGTCAACGGCGGCGGCTGGACCCTGCAAGGTGGACCGTTGGTGCACATGGCCTCACCGTTGCCCGGTGGGGCATGGCGGTTGGTGGCTCCGGCGGTGCAATCGACTTTCCACTTACTGCCCCTGACCGGGACCTTGCGCGTGGAGTCGCCATGGAATGGTAAAGGCTGCGACGGTTTTACCGCCGTGCTGGAGCCGGAGCCGGGTGGCGTGGCCGAACTGGTGGTGGTCGAATGCGAAGGCCATGAAATCCCCGCCTACGATCCGGCTTGGTTCGATGAAATCCGTGCCGGGGCGAGGGACAGTTACGCAGCTTTCCGTACCGCTCAATTGTCCGTGCCCGCGCCCTACACCGCCGCCGCTGATCTGGCCGCCTACATCCATTGGAGCTGTCTGGTCCGCCCCCGTGGTCATCTGCGTCGCGAAACGATGTATATGTCGAAGAACTGGATGACCGCAGTGTGGAGCTGGGACCATGCGTTCAACGCGCTGGCACTGGCCGGCGCCGACCCCGAACTTGCCTGGGATCAGTTCATGTTGATGTTCGATTCCCAGCAGCCATCCGGCTGTCTGCCCGGTTTAGTCTCCGACCGCGAGATGTTTCTCGCCTATGGGAAGCCACCCATTCACGGTTGGGCACTCGGCCTGATGCGGGAGCGTCTGCCTGCCGGTTATTTGGACCGGGATCGGCTGACTGCGGTTCGCGATGTGCTTGCACGCCAGGCCATGTATTGGATCAAACAGCGTGATCCGCACGGCACCGGCCTGCCGGTTTATTGGCATGGCAACGATTCCGGTTGGGACAACGCCACCTGGATGCTCCGCCACACCCCGGTCACCGGCCCCGACCTCGCCGCTTATCTCGTGCTGCAATGCGACCAGATCGCCGCACTGAGCCGGGAACTCGGCGATGACAACGAAGCCCCCGCCTGGGAGGCACGCGCGGAATCGTTGCTGCGCGGACTGGTGGAGACGCTGTGGGACGGATCGGCTTTTCGCGGACCCACGGCCGGTTTGCCCGGAATTTCCGGCAGCTACGATGGCGACAGCCTGCTGCCTTATCAGGCGCTGGTGGCGGCCGGACGGCTGCCTCAATCCATGGTGGAGACCATGATCGGCCATCTCGAACAACCGGACAGATTTCTAACGGCGCATGGACTGGCTTCGGAGAGTGTTTCCAGTCCGCATTACGATCCTGATGGTTACTGGCGCGGACCGGTCTGGGCGCCCACCACGATGCTGATCTTCGACGGCTTGCGAAAGGCGGGTCGGCACGTCCTGGCCCAGC
>CAZTYG010000322.1:2768-2926 GCA_964617445.1 uncultured Blastochloridaceae bacterium | reverse complement strand
ACGGGCGCCCCGCCCGTCGAGATGATCCACCTTGGTTCACGGGGGAGTCATTCCCACATGCTGATTCATCCCAAAACAAAGCGGCGACACCGCTTTGGCAACGCCCGGAGGGCGGGGGTTGGAGGATCATGCTACGGGGATGACTCTCCCGTGAACCA
>CAZTYG010000322.1:0-2758 GCA_964617445.1 uncultured Blastochloridaceae bacterium | reverse complement strand
CTGTAGGACGGGCGCCCCGCCCGTCGAGATGATCCACCTTGGTTCACGGGGGAGGTGCGGTCTCAGTGGCTGGAGAATTTCCGCACGAATCCGGTGAAGCCTTTGGCCTGTTTTTCAAGGCGTTGACGGATTTCCTCATCTTTCATGCCCTTATCGTCCACAAGATCGTGGACGGCGGGGAGGAAGACGCGTTCGGGGAAAATATGGGCATTGCGGTAGCCGAAGATTTGCTGAAGCTGCTCGACCGGGCGCAGCGCACCCCACTGGCCCGCAGCAAGGCCAATGAAGCACACGGGACGCCGCTCAAAGCTTTCCGGAAAGGGCAGCATGTCGATGAAAAGCTTGAGCACGCCGGGAAATCCGCCGTTGTATTCCGGGGTGACGATTACCAATCCTCTTGCGGACAAGACCGTGGCGCGGAACGGATCAAAGCCCTCCGGTTTGTTTTCGTAGGCACCGGGGGCGAAGAGGCCCAGGGGAAGCTCCGCGAGATCGAGGAGTTTCGCGGCTTGGCCGAGGGATTCATACATGGCGTGAACAGAGCCGGCCACCACGCGGGTGCGGCTGCCGGGTCGGTTGGTTCCGGAGATGATGGCGATCATGTGGGAAGATGACTCAGGCACCGGCGGGAGCGCCTTCGAGTCCGGGAAGGATGTTGTCGTCACTACCCGGTTTCTTGCCATTTTCAGGCTTGGAGAGGGGCTCGTCGGGCAGCGGGGTGATGGGGGCGGAGACGTTCTTGGGCGGGGGGCTGGACATGGATCCGGTTTTAACGATTTCTTCGACATGGGTGCCATCGAGGGTTTCGTATTCGAGCAGCGCCAGCGCAATGGCCTCGACTTTGCCGCGGTTTTCTTCGAGCAGTTGTTTGGCCTGGTTATAACCATCGGAGACGATGCGCAGGACTTCTTTGTCAATCTCGCGGGCGGTCTCTTCGCTGTAGTCCTTGGAGCGGCTCATGTCGCGTCCAAGAAAGACGTAGTCGGAGTGGTCGCCATACTGGACCATGCCGAGTTTTTCGCTCATTCCCCACTCGCAAACCATTTTCTTGGCATAGACGGTGGCCATGCGGATATCGCCGGAGGCACCGCTGGAGATGTCGCCGATGAACATTTCCTCGGCAATTCGTCCGCCCATGATGACGCAGAGGTCGTCGAGGAGTTTTTTGCGGGCGTAGCCGTATTGGTCCTCTTTGGGGAGCATCATGGTGACGCCGAGTGCGGGTCCGCGGGGAATGATGGAAACTTTGTGGAGGGGGTCGGTGTGTTTGAGGACGATATTGAGGAGGGCGTGACCGGCCTCGTGGTAGGCGGTGATTTTTTTCTGATCCTCGCTCATGGCCATGGAGCGGCGTTCGCGACCCCAGCGGACCTTGTCGCGTGCCTCTTCGAGGTCGGGTTGTTCGATCGCTTTGGCATTGCGGCGGGCACCCAGCAGGGCGGCTTCATTGATGAGGTTGGCCAGTTCGGCGCCGGAGAAACCTGGAGTGCCGCGGGCGATGAGGCTCCAGTCCACGTCTTTGGAGGCTTTTACCTTCCTGGCGTGAACTTTAAGGATTTGTTCGCGTCCTTTGACATCGGGGAGATTGACAGTGACTTCGCGGTCGAAACGGCCGGGGCGGAGCAGGGCGGGGTCGAGAACGTCGGGGCGGTTGGTCGCAGCGATGATGATGACACCTTCTTGGGTGTCGATACCGTCCATCTCGACGAGCATAGCGTTGAGGGTCTGCTCGCGTTCATCGTGGCCACCGCCGACGCCATGGCCGCGGCTGCGTCCGACGGCGTCGATTTCGTCGATGAAGATCAGACAGGGGGCGCTTTTACGGCCCTGTTCGAAGAGGTCGCGGACGCGGGAGGCACCGACACCGACGAACATTTCGACAAAGTCGGAGCCACTGATGCCGAAGAAAGGGACATCGGCCTCGCCGGCGATGGCTTTGGCCAGCAGGGTTTTGCCGGTGCCGGGGGCGCCAACCATCAGAACCCCTTTGGGGATGCGCCCACCGAGGCGCTGGAAACGTTTGGGATCTTTGAGGAATTCGACGATTTCCTGAACCTCCTCTTTGCCTTCTTCGATCCCGGCAACGTCTTTGAAGGTGATTTTATTGGTGTCCTTGCTCAGGAGGCGTGCCTTGCTTTTGCCGAAGTTAAAGGCACCTTTTCCGGCCGCCTTGATTTGGTGACGGAAGAAGAAATAGATGAGGATGATGAGGAGGAGAAATGGGATGATACCGATCAGCGCGGTCCAGTAGGTGCGATCCAACGGCTGTTGATTGACATCAGGGAAGCCGTATTCAGCGAGGATATCAGGGAGATTGGATTGGAAAGCGAGGATGACCGGGGCCTTGTATTCGGTGGGCGAAGGTCGTCCCTCGGCGGCGGGGGGAATTGCGCCTTCTTTGAATTTGCCCTCCAAATGGCTGGTGCCGCGGGCAGGTTCGTTAACCAAGGTCACCGTTTCAATGTCGCCCGTCTTGAGGTGGTGTATGAATTCGGTGTAGGTCAGGTTTTTGGTGGCAGCCTGCTGTCCCTGGGTATGGGCGAAAAAAGCCAGCATGAGCATGGAGCCGGCGATGAGGAAAAAGGCCATGCCCTTCCAGTTGGGGGCGGGAGGGGTTCCTTCGGCACCCGGTTTGCGTTGGGGGGCTTTGGGCAGCTTCGGAGGCCGTGGCGGCGGGGGTTGGTCTGACATGAGCCCCGCATCCTATCACGCTACCCCCGCTTTGGCAACCGATGGAGCTACCAATGGAGCCCGGGGA
>CAZTYG010000321.1:0-2927 GCA_964617445.1 uncultured Blastochloridaceae bacterium | reverse complement strand
CCATCTCAAACTATTTGTACAGACCAATCTCAGGAAACTTCTGAAGATCGCTATACATGCGGAAAGATCAGCAGGCGTGAGCGATGATGGGAGGGTGGGGAGGCGGGGCAAAGGGCGCTTGCCGCCACGGGTTGCGCCGCTAGTTTTGCAAGATGTCAAAACCGGTTGTTTGTTTCGGCGAGGCGCTCTGGGATTGTCTGCCGCGTGGGTTGTTTCCGGGAGGGGCGCCCATGAACGCGGCGGCGCATCTGGCACGGCTGGGACATGAAACCTACATGGCCAGCGCGGTGGGGGAGGATTTTCTGGGCAACGAGTTGTTGCGCAGGATGAAAAAATGGGGGGTGCACGTCCGATTTGTGGAGAGCGACCATGATCACTCGACCGGGGTGGTGATGGCAGACATCGACGCTGCGGGCAAGGCGTCCTACAACATCTTGGAAAACGCCGCGTGGGACCACATTCCATGCCCCCATGATCTGGTGGACTGTGCGCACGCCAGCGAGGCGATCCTCTACGGCACGCTGGCGCAGCGCGGCGAATCCAACCTGGTTTACATCAAGCACCTGCTCAAAACCGCGCCGAAGTCGCACCGGATTTTTGATGTGAACCTGCGCGCCCCCTTCGACGACCTGGTTCTGGCGGACCAACTGGCCTGTCTGGCCACGGTGATCAAGCTCAATGACGAGGAGGCGGCTCGGTTGTGTAACGGTCCTTTGCACGATTGCGAGACAATGGCGCGCAAGTTGTCCGACCGCTGGCCGGTCGCGTCGATCTGCATCACGGCCGGCTCCCACGGGGCGGGTATCTGGCATGATGATGTCTGGACATGGGAGCACGCCCGTCCGGTGGAAGTGGCCGATACCGTCGGGGCCGGCGACGCGTTTGTGGCGGGATTGGCCGACGGCTTGATCCGCGCGCTGCCGATGGATCTGACCCTGCGCCGGGCCTCGCGTCTGGCGGAATTTGTCGCTTCATGTGAGGGAGCGACGCCCGAATACAACGAGCAAATCAAAAAGGAGATCAATCACCATGCCTGAACCGACACCCGGAAATGAACCCTCCTTATGGCAGGAATCGTTTCAACAATACGACCTGACCCTGCTGATCGAGATCGCCATTACGGTGGTGGTGGGGGTTGTTGTGATCGGGCTGGTGCTGCGCAGCCTGCGGCTCATCGTTTCGCGCGGGGACTTTTCCCCGCTGGTGATCCATCCGGTGATCAACGCGCTGCGGTGGGTAGGTTATATGGTCATTGCGGCGATGGTCTTGGGCAAGTTCGGCCACAACATGTTCACCATTCTTTCTACGGTGCTGGCGATGATCGCCATCGGTTTTGTCGCGGTTTGGAGCATGTTGTCGCACATCACGGGAACATTCCTGCTGTTGATCACCAAGCCGTTCAAGGTGAATGACGTCATCGAGTTCGCCGGCGAAACGGTGAAAGGCCGGGTGGTGGACCTCAACCTGTTTTACACAACGCTGAGGACTCCCGATGGGGATTTCTTCCAGATTCCGAACAACATGTTTTTCCAGAAGACGATCCGCCGCACTCCGGCCGCCAGCAGCCAACAGATTGAATTGGAGAGCCAGTTGCCGCAGGAAAGGCCGGTGGAGTAGGGGGTCCAACCACGACGGCAAGGACGCCGCCGCCACACCGAATATGACCGCCGTAAGCAAGGGAGAGTCGATTGTGCGGCCCTTCCACGAGCTCGGCGCATCGCGTCTTCAGTCGGATTTTTCGTCGTCGTCGGCCGGGGGTAGGTCCTCGATCTCATGGAGAATTTCCATGACGCGGTCGCCGCGGGCGAGAGAGGGGTCGTAGCGGAAGTTGAGGCGCGGGGTGTATTTGATGTGCAGGCGGTGGGAGATTTCGCGCTGCCATTCGGGTGCGGCTTTTTCCAGTGCGGTGACAAGCTGTTCTTCGGTGATGTCGCCACCGATGTGGCTGACATGGATGTAGGCGTTGCGGAGGTCGGGGGCGACCTCGACGGAAGTGACGGTGACGACGAGGTCCTCGAAGAGGCGCTCACGGGCGATGAGGCGCCCCAGCTCGGCCTTGACGAGGCCGGATACGCGGGTCATGCGGCGAGAGGACATGGGGGAGAGGGGACCAATCGGGTCGAAAGAGGCGCTGCGCCGTGTCTGTCGTTCGAATCAGAGAGTCTGGGCGACTTTTTCGAGGATGTAGCATTCGATGATATCGCCTTCCTCGTATTCGGTGAAATTGCCGAGGCGGATGCCGCATTCCATGCCGGCGCGGACTTCGGGGACCTCGTCTTGGAATCGTTTGAGGGTCTGAACACCCCCGTCGTAGATGGGCTGGTTTTTGCGCAGGACACGGGCGCGTCCGGTGCGCAGGATACGGCCCTGGTCCACGATGCAACCGGCGACGGGGAATTTGGAGAGTTCGAAAACCTTTTTGACGCTGGCCTTGCCGACGGAGGACTCGCGGATTTCGGGGTCCAGCAGACCGGCCATGGCTTCTTTCACCTGGTCGATGAGTTCGTAAATGATGCTGTAGAGCTTGATCTGGACCAGTTCGCGTTTGGCGGCGGTCGCGGCGGCACCGTCGGTTTTGGTGTTGAAGCCGATGATGACGGCCTGGGAGGCCTTGGCGAGGAGGACGTCGTTGACGGAGATGGGGCCTACGGCGGAGAGCACAAAGTTGACCTCGACTTTGTCGGTGGGGATTTTGTTGAGGGAGGCGATGATCGCCTCGACGGATCCCTGGACGTCGCTTTTGAGTACGATGTTGAGGATTTTTTTCTGGCCGTCGGCGATGGAGTCGAAGAGGCCTTCGAGAGTGACGGGACGGTCGGCGCCGAGTTTGTTGAGGCGCAGGTCGGCGGAGCGTTCCTCGGCGAGGGTGCGGGACTCGCGTTCGCCGCGCATGACGGTGAATTCCTCACCGGGGGAGGGGGCGCCGT
>CAZTYG010000320.1:0-2939 GCA_964617445.1 uncultured Blastochloridaceae bacterium | reverse complement strand
CTATGTGCATTGCAAGGCAGGATATTCCCGCACGGTGGCTGCTGCGGGCGCATGGCTGATCCGGTATGGCGGGGCGGCCAACGCGGCAGATGCTGTCGCCCGCATCCGGGCCATTCGACCCGAAGTCGTCATCCGCCCGGAGATCCACGATTGCCTCAGCGCGTTCGAATCAAGCCATGAAAAAATGGCCACCACGTGACTGCCTCCGCATTAGGTCTGAATGGACGTCCTGATGGCGTGCGGCTAAGGCATAGGTGTGGCACAACGGATTCTGATCATCGAGGATGAGCCGGGCATCGCGGAAAACATCGGCTATGCGCTGGGCACCGAGGGGTTCGAGAATGTCTGGTGCGCGACCGGAGGAGAGGGGGAAAAGCGTCTCGAAGAAGAACGATTCGATCTGGTGCTGCTGGATGTGGGTCTGCCGGATCAAAATGGCTTCGATCTCTGCCGTCGCCTGCGCCTGAAATCAGCGGTCCCGGTGATTTTTCTGACGGCACGCCATGAGGAAGTGGACCGGGTGGTGGGCCTGGAGATCGGCGCGGATGATTACATCAGCAAGCCGTTCAGCCCGCGTGAATTGACGGCGCGGGTGCGGGCGGTTCTGCGACGCACCCATTCCGGAACCCCACACGGCGGACCACAGGCCGCAGTCAACGGACGCTTTGAGGTGGACGAGGAACGCAAGCGCATCCTTTATCATGGAGAGGCGCTGAATTTGTCGCGCTATGAATACCGGCTTCTGGCCGCGTTGATCCGCAGGCCGGGAAGGGTGTTTTCGCGCGATGAGTTGATGACCCATGCGTGTGACGAGCCGGAAGCGAGTCTGGACCGCACGGTGGATGTGCATGTGAAAAATATCCGCGGTAAACTGCGCGCCATCGCGGCGGACGAAGATCCGATCCTCACCCATCGCGGCATGGGTTATTCATTACGGGAATGAAGGACGAAAACCAATGACGGTCCGGCTGGGCATCCTGCTTTCGTATGTGTTGTTTACGGCGCTGACCCGATGGACCCTGCGTGAATTGCGTCCCCGCTATCTGGAGTCGATTGAGGAATCCCTGGCGGACAGCGCGACGGTGCTGGCGTCGTGGGTGGCGCAGGAGATGGACGATGGCGAACTGGACTCCGAACGTTTGGCGGCGGCATTCAACCGGGTCCGTGATCACCGGATGGATGCCCGGATTTACAGCCGGATCAAAACATCGGTGGATATGGGCGTATATATCACCGATGAACATGGCGTGGTGGTGTTCGATTCGCGGATACCATCGGCGGTGGGGCAGGATTATTCACAATGGCGGGACGTGCTGTTGACGCTGCAGGGCCGATACGGTGCGCGTTCGACCAAGGACGATCCTTTGGATGAGCAGGCCAGCGTGCTTTATGTGGCGGCCCCATTGTGGGTGGGGGATCGCATCGCCGGGGTGCTCACGGTGTCCAAGCCCACCCGCAGCATCAATGAATACATCCATCTGGCATCGCGCAAGGTGGTGCGTGCCGGGGTGGCGGCGGGACTGGCCGTGGTGGCGGTGGGCATATTGGTTTCCTGGTTGTTGACCCATCCCCTGCGGGTGTTGACGGCACATGCGCGGGCGGTGCGCGATGGGCGCAGAGAGGGTCCGGGGCGACCGCCGGGTTTGGGTGCCGTGCGTGAAATCCGCGAACTTGCGGATGCCTATGAGGAGATGCGCGAGGTTCTGGAGGGTCGGCGAACGGTCGAACGCTACGTGCAGAATCTGACCCATGAAATCAAAAGCCCGCTTTCATCGATCCAGGGCGCTTCCGAACTGCTGGAGGAGGACATGCCACCCGAACAGCGCGACCGGTTTCTGCGCAATATCCGGTCGGAATCGGCCCGGATCGGGGCGATTGTGGACAGGTTGTTGAAGCTGGCTTCGGTGGAACGGCTGGGACGGTTGGATGAGCCGGGTCCGGTGGAATTATCCGGCCTGCTGGAAAAATGCCGGCATGATCTGGAGCCGCAGGGTGCGCACAAGAGGCTGCGTTGGGAGGAGGATTCAGAACCGGAGGTTTGGATCACCGGTGATGAGTTCCTCCTGCGCCAGACCCTGGCCAACGTGCTGCAAAACGCGCTGGATTTCAGTCCCCAGGGCGGGCGGATCCGGGTGTCCTGCAGCCGGGACGGAGGCTGGGCGAAGGTGGTGGTCGAAGATGAAGGACCGGGAATCCCCGACTATGCGGTGGAGAAGGTCTATGAACGATTTTTTTCCCTGCCACGTCCGGATACACAACAGAAGAGTTCCGGGCTGGGGCTGAGCTTTGTGGCGGAGGTGGTGAAGCTGCACGGCGCGGAGGTCGTGCTGACAAACCGTCCGGAGCGGGGCGTGCGGGCGGTGCTGCGTTTCCCGTTGCGCTGACACCCGGACGGAAGGCCGGGTGATTTGTTGGACGAGCCCTTCATGAATTGTTCATGAAGGATTCATGGAGGACACATCATGGATTCACAGTCGGGTGGGAGAGTGGAGCCGAAACCCAACCCAAGGAACCCATGAAAAACAAATTCTTACTGATGATTAAAATTGCCGTGATCGGTCTGATCGCATTGATCCTGCTCGTCCCGCTGTCAATGATCGGCGGACTGATCACGGAGCGGCAGACACACCGCCATACAGCCATGCAGGAAGTGGCCAAAAGCTGGGCGGAAAGCCAGCGTGTGAACGGCCCGATTCTGGCCGTGCCGTGCGTGCGCACCAAGCAGGTGAAGCGATGGGATCCGGAACAACGCATCCATGTTGAGCACGAGGAGCAGACGCGCTTCATCGTGCACCTGCCACCGAACGAACTACAGGTGGCGGTGACCGTGGAAACCGAGGAACGCTACAAAGGGATCTACAAATTCCCTGTCTATACAACCAAAGTGCGGCTGACAGGGAACTTTGATCCGGCATCCTTGGTGACAGTGCTGGCCGATC
>CAZTYG010000319.1:0-2942 GCA_964617445.1 uncultured Blastochloridaceae bacterium | reverse complement strand
ATCCATCCCAAAACAAAGCGGCGACACCGCTTTGGCAACGCCCGGAGGGCGGGGGGGTGGTGGATTATGCCACGGGGATGCCTCTCCCCTAAACCAGGGTGATGCCGGCGTTTTTACCCGCGGGCTTCTTTGCGGCCAGCGGTGAAGACTTGCGACCTGCCATGGTCAGTCCCGAAAGTTGTCGAACGATACTGCGGCAGGCAGGTCCGTCCCCTTCACAAACGCGATCACTTCCTGCAGGTCGTCGCGCGACTTGCCAGTGACCCGCACCTTTTGCTCCTGGATTTGCGCCTGCACCTTCAGCCCCGTTCCCTTGATCCGCTTCACCAGGTCCTTGGCCACCTCGCCCTCAAAGCCCTGCTTGATTTTGATCTCCTGCCGCGCCCGTCCCACGCTCGATACCTCCGCCTTCTGCGGGTCGATGTTCTTGAGCGAAATGCTCCGCTTCGCCAACTTGCCCATCAACACCTCACGCAGTGCGTTGAGCTTGAACTCATCATCGGCGGAGAGCACGAACTTGTCCTTCTCCTCGTCGATCTCCCAGTTCACCCCCTTGAAGTCGAAACGGGTTTGCAATTCCTTGCGGGCCTGGAGCACGGCGTTCTTTACCTCCGCCATGTCCACTTCGGATGCGATGTCAAAACTCGGCATCTTCAAAGCCTATCCCGGAAGGACCGCGCCCTCCACGACAAAATTGGGGGACGGCAACTTTCGGGGTGTCATTGCTTGCGGGTCCATCCCAAAACAAAGCGGCGTCGCCGGGCTCCATATCTGATTTTGGAGTGCGGTGGCAGAGCGCAGCGGCGACACCGCTTGGGGAGCGCCCGGAGTGCGGGGGTTGGTGGATCATGCCACGGGGCTGACTCTCCTTACAACCAGGGTGGGGCCGACTCTTTCCTCCGACCGGGGCGGTCGGCCACCAACCGCCCGTGGGCCGTGCGCAAAACGCCCCCGGAGGCGGGGCCTCCGGGGGCGCGGGCACTTGCGGGTTGTATGATTTGAGGAGGACCCTCAAAATTCTAGTTCGGCGCCGACATACCACAGGCGCGGCGCACCGGGGCGCGGGCCGTGGGGAATGCGGGAGACGATATATTCCTCGCCGGTGATGTTGCGGATGCCGCCGATGAGTTTGGCCCAGTCGGTGAGCCGGATGGCGGCGGCCATGTCGAGGACGAAGTAGCTGTCGGTGGTGCCGAAGCGGGAGTCGAGGACACCGTCGGGCCGGACTTGGTCATCGGTATTGCTGCCGGTGGCGAAGGTCTCCGGCACGTAGGTGCCTGTCAGAGTCAGGCTATAGCGGTCGTAGATGACACCGGCGTTGGCGGTGACTTGGTATTCGGGAATGTAGGGGACGCGATTTCCCGATTCCGACCCGGAGAAGATCGATTCCGCATCGGCGGAATTGGAATCGTTGGTGAAGCGGGCATCGGTGTATGTGAAGGCAACGCTGAGCGGGGTCTGCACCGCCCAGCCATGGGCGACGCCGGGATCGTAGGCCACCAACAGCTCGCCGCCAAAGACGTCCACATCACCGGCATTTTCTGTCTGCCCGCCACCCCCGCCACCGACATTGTCGTCCACGATCAGATTGGTGAACTGGGTGTGAAAGAAGACCGCCTCGAAGTTGAACCCATTGCCGTTGTCATAGCGCTGGCCGATTTCGATGGAGATGGACTCTTCTTCACCAAGGTCGTCGTTGATGGAGGCACTGGGCGAAGGGATGCCGTAGCCGCGGTAGGCGCTGGCAAAACTGCTCCACTGCTCGTTCCAGTCGTAGCCAACGCCGAGACCGCCGGCCAGCTGGTCCATGGAGGCGTCGCCTTGAAAATTGGTGCGGATGTTTTTGGTGGTCTGGAGGAGTTTTTCGTAACGAATGCCGGGGGTGAAACGCCAGTTGCCGATTTCGAGGGTGTCCTGCAGCCAGAAGGAAGAGGCAAGAGTGGTGTCTTTGCGGTTGTCCTGGGATCCGGCAATGCCGACCTGGGTGTCGGTGATGTTGCCGTCGGCGTCCTGGATGAAGATGGTATCGTTCTGGAACCGGCGCGCGCGGTCCCAATGGACGCGCCAACCGCCTTCAAGGGTATGGGCGACATCACCGGTCTCGAAGTTGACACGGTGGATTTGATCGGCGCCACCGCCGTAATAGGATCGGTTGTTGTTGCGGTAACGGAGGCGGCCGGCGGCGTCGCCTTTGAGGACGTCGATGGCAGCCTGGCCGTGCTCACCGGCGAGGATTTCGGAAAGATTGCGAAAGCCACCGGCGCCGACTCCGGCGTCGTTGAGCTTGAACCACGAGCGCTTGAAGTAGTTGTAGTAGCCGGTGGTGGTCACCCGCCAGTCGTCGTTGGGCTCGATGATGTGGCGCAGGTAGGTGCGGTGCTGCTCGGTGGGAATGACGTCAAACCGGCTGGCGGCATAGCGGCGGTAGGGATTGCGGTTGAGGTCGCGCTCGGTCAGGCCGAGGTAGGTTTCATCGGCCTCGAAGTCGGTGTAGCCGTATTTGAGTTCGAAGCGGTTGTAGACCGTGCCGTTGGGTTCCCAGGCCAGTTTGATCATGGGCTCGATGCGCTCGAAGCCGGTTTTGTCGCGGTCGACGCCGGGGCCGGCGTCGATGGTTTTGAAGCCGTCGCTGCGGTGGTAGTGCATTTCGAAGAGCACGCCGATGTTGCCGATGTCGGTGGGGATGGTATCGCCGTGGTGGGCGTGGGTGAAGACTTCGTTGTAGGCCCCGTAGTAGGCCTTCATATAGGTGAGGCTGTCGTCGGGAATGGGAGTGGAGAGGTAGTTCAGCACGCCGCCGGAGATTTGCGGACCGTATTTGACCTGACTGGAACCCTTGAGTACTTCCAATCCGCTCATGCGCCCGATGGCCGGGGTATAATAAGCGGCGGGATCGGAGTAAGGGGCGGGGGCACTGAGGATGCCGTCCTCCATCACCGTCA
>CAZTYG010000318.1:0-2943 GCA_964617445.1 uncultured Blastochloridaceae bacterium | reverse complement strand
CAGGGTCTAGATTGAACTGTATGGTTTCAGGACAACAGCGATGCCCCCTGTCCTTAAATACGCCTGCTGGGTGGATGCCGGTTCCATCGAGGCCATTAAAGAGAGACTGACAGCAGGCGGGGTTGCCATTCACGAAGCCCGCAAAGCGGTTTGCACCCCCCTGGCCCGGCAGATCCCCATCGGCATCGTTATTCCGGAAACGTGGCGAAAAACCCAACTTTGTAAACGACCGTTGTCCTGGTACTGGATGTCACCCCTGGCCGGTCGTTACCTGATTGTCAGCTCCATGGCGCTGGACAGCGTTGGTCTGGCCCCGCAGATCATATTGCGCCAGACCCCGTTTCGCCCCCCCTTGTTGCCCGATCTGGACCAACAGCGCCGCATGATCCAACGCCCCAGCTATCTGCATGCCAAGCCGGCCGCCTGGGACCAATTGGATGATCGCGATGTGGCCGATCAGGAGCGATGGATGCGGGTGATGGGTATTCGGGGAAAGCGTTTTGAGGAGCTGTTCATCACCCACTGCGCCAATCACGCCAATTTCATCGAGCCCGAATATTTCATCGAAACAGACGGCGAGGCAGTTCCCTATTCCATCGGGCCAACCAATCAGGTATGTTCTGCTTGTCTTGAATTGTTCAACGTGATTGGTGGCGCCTTCCGGCGCAAGCTCGTGGTGCATTGTCCGGGCGCCGTTATTTTCGCCGGACTGCCGGTTAACCGCTACATCGAGGTGGAACGCTTGCCGGTCTGACAAGGCCGCGCGACGATCGATTCCTGCTCGACCCGTTTGAGCCGGAAGGTGTATCAGGGTCGATCGGTGTTGGGAAAAGCGCGGCGATTTTTTCCGTGGAATGGAAAGGAGTCAACATGCGGATATTTTTTTGGGTTGCAGTGGTCGGGTTGTTGTTGGTCGGTCAGGGACTGGCCTGCAGCATTTGTGATGGGGGAGGGGGCTGGCTGGCCAGCGCCGTTAAGAGCGAGGACAGTGCCCATTCCGGTCGCGCTGCGGTCAAGGCTGGCGCCCATCCCGTGCGTATAGCCTATTTGCAGAATGACATTCATCACCTGGCCCTTTGGGTCGCTCTGGACCAGGGGTTTTTGAGGAATGGCGTAGACGTGGAAGTGGCCGGAATTTTTCGCGCCGGCCCGGAAATAATGACCGCCTTTGCGGCCGGGGCAGTCGACATGGCCTATGTGGGTATGGCGCCCACGGTCACGGCGGTGGCCAATCAGACCGCCCAGGTGGTGGTGGTCTCCCAGGCCAATTCGGTTGGTTCGGCATTGGTGGTGGCGGCAGGGGCAGTGATTCCGGGGGTTGGCGGGCTGGTGGGCAAAACCCTTGCCATACCGGGTCACGCCACGGTGCAGGATTTCCTGTTGAAAAAAACCCTCCAGGAAAACGGGGTGGCCTTGAGCCAGGTGAACATCATGGTACTGAAGCCGCCGGAGATGATCGGTGCGCTGCGCACCGGTCAGATTGACGGGTTTATCGCCTGGGAGCCTTACCCGTCCCAGGCCGCGGCCCTGAAAGTGGGACGAAACCTGCTGACCTCCCGGGAAATGTGGCCGGATCACCCCTGTTGTGCGGTGGTGGCGGGAAGCCGTTTTTTGGCCGACCATCCCGAATCGGTACGGACGGTTGTGGCGGCCCACCTGCGCGCAACGGATTATATCGTCCAGCATCCGGATCAAGCGGTGGCCATCGGCGTCAAAAACACGGGGCTGGATGCGGAAACGGTCCGTCGGGCCATGCAGACCGTAGACTTCAACTACCGCTTAAACCTTAAAAGTGTCAAAACCTACGTGCAGTTTCTATCCGATCTGGGCTATATCCGTGTGGCCGATGCGGATGCCTTCATGGGCGGTTTCATCGGTCGTGACTGGGTTGTGGAGAGCAATCGTCCATGACCGCTAAGCGGATGGTGCCACTGCTGCTGGTTGTTTTAGCCTGGCAGGTCATGTCCAGCAGCGGGATTATACCGGCGTATAAACTACCGTCGCCGTGGCAGGTCTTCAGGGGGCTGCAGGATTTGATCACCCTGGGCATGCCGCCTGGCCATTTGCTGCATTGGCACATTTCCCATAGTCTGCAGCGCGTCTTCTGGGGGTACCTGACAGCGCTGCTGATCGCCATTCCCCTGGGCATCGCCATGGGGTGGTCGCGCGCTCTGCGTACGGCTCTGGAACCCATAATGGAGATCCTGCGGCCGATCCCCCCGCTGGCCTGGATCCCCATCGCCATCCTGTGGTTCGGCATCGGCAACCAATCGGCGGCGTTTATCATCTTTTTGGGCGCTTTTTTCCCGATTCTGCTCAACACCATCAGCGGTGTGCGCACCATCGATCCGCTCCTGATCGAGGCGGCGCGCACCCTGAATGCCACCCGGCGCTTCATTTTTTTCAAGGTGCTGTTGCCGGGGGCCTTTCCAGCCATTTTCACCGGCCTGCGCATCGGCCTCGGCATCGGCTGGATGACGCTGGTGGCGGCTGAATTCACCGGGGTCAGGCAGGGGTATGGACTGGGTTACATGATCATGACCGCACGGGATATCCAGCGACCGGATCAGATCGTCGCCGGCATGGTGGTTATCGGCTTGATCGGGCTGATCATCGACGCCGGGCTCAATCTGCTGGAGCGTCTTCTGCTGCACTGGCGCTAGGAGCCCACCACCATGGATGTGCACCTTGAAATTCGAGGACTGACCAAACAGTATGACGATGCTGCCGGTGGGCTGCGGGTTCTTGACGAAATCGACTGTGGCATCGCCAAAGGGGAGTTGGTATCCCTGGTCGGCCCCAGTGGGTGTGGCAAAACCACCTTGCTGCGCATCATTGCCGGCCTGGACACGGCTTCATCCGGTGAGGTGCGCCTGGGCGGGCAGCCGTTGAGGGGGTGTGATGCGCGGGTGGGGCTGGTCTTTCAGGAATTTGCCCTCTTTC
>CAZTYG010000317.1:0-2976 GCA_964617445.1 uncultured Blastochloridaceae bacterium | reverse complement strand
CCAGAACACATAGCCCTCACCGCCGAGCGCGTGGGTGACTTCGAGGGCCTTTTTGACCTGCGCGGCGGCGTAGGCGAAGACGTCGGCGTTGCAGGAGGTGGAAGCGCCGTGGCAGTAGCGGGGATGGACGAAGAGGCAGGCGGTGCCCCAGAGCAGTTTCACGCCGGTGCGTTGCTGTTCTTCTTTGAGGACTTTAACGACTTCATCGAGGTTACGATTGGACTCGGCGAGGTCTTTGCCTTCGGGGGCGACGTCGCGGTCGTGAAAGCAGTAGAAGGGGGCGCCGAGTTTTTCGATGAATTCGAAGGCGACGCGGGCACGGTTTTGGGCGTTTGCGATGGACGACGAACCGTCGTCCCAGGGACGGATGGCGGTGCCGACGCCGAAGGGGTCGGCACCGGTGCCGCGAAACGTGTGCCAGTAGGCGACGGAAAAACGGAAGTGGTCGCGCATGGTCTTGGCGCCGACTTTTTCGCCTGGGTTGTAGTGTTTGAAGGCGAGGGGATTGCGGGATTCGAGGCCTTCGTAGGCGATTTTATGGATGTCGGGAAATGCGGGTTTCATGGGTTTTTCTGCGGTTTGGTTGAAATTGGGATTTAGAGTTTGACGTTGGCCGGGGTGAAGTTCTCCATCTCGGCTTTGACTTCGTTGAGAAAAGCGGCGGCTCCGGCACCGTTGATGACGCGGTGGTCGATGGTAAGGGAGAGGTTGACGGTGTCGCGCGCGACCGGGCGGTTCTGCTCGTCGAGATCGACGCGGCGGTGGGGGGAGCTGATGAGGAGGGTGCCGACGGCGGGGGGAACGATTACGGGGACGCCGTGGGGGATGTCGAAGGAGGTCATGCTGGTGATAATGAGAGAGACCTGTTGGCGGGCTTGGTCGATGCCCTGACGTGCGAGATCGACGCGCTCGCGCAGACGTGCGGCGAAGTCACGAAGGCACAATTCCTCAGCGCGCTCGATCACGGCGGTGGTGAGATCGTCACCGGGCAGGGAGACGGCGAGGCCCAGGTTGACGTTTTTATAGACGCGCAAGATGTTGTTGCGGGGGAGCGAGCTGCGGAATTGCACGTGTTTTTCGAGGGCGCGGGTGACGCACCATGCGGCGATGGTGAACGTGGTGATAGCGCTGTTGGCGGGGTCGTTTCTGAACGTTTCGCGTGCGGCCTTGATGTTCTCCCAGTCGGCCAGCTGAAAAATGGTGGCGGGAACGGCGACGCGGGCGGCGCGGGTGAGACGGGCGGCGAGAATTTGTTGTTGTTCGGAGAGGGGGGTTTCCTGGAATTCGAGGTCGGCGTCATCTTTACCGCTGCGGGGCCCGGTGGTTGTGGTGGCGGTCGGTGCGGAGGTGACGGCGGGGTTGGTGAGGGATGGGCCGCTGTCGGCCTCGTGGTCTTCGGGGGCGTCGGCATCGGATTCGATGTGGCCGACGACGGCACCGATGCGCACGGTGGAGTCGGGCGGGGCGTCCCAGGACTGAATGACGCCGGCCAGGGGGGATTCAATGTCCACCACGGCCTTGTCTGTTTCCAATTGGTAGATGACCTCGTCTTGTTTGACCGGGTCGCCGGGTTTTTTGAAGAACTTCAGGATGCGGGCTTCTTCGAGTCCTTCGCCGATGGCGGGGATGCGAATGGGGACTTTTTTCATGGTGGTGGTGTTCTGGGGTGGAAGGTGGCCGGCGTGGTGACCCGGGGCAGTGCGGTTCTTGCCGCCAGTGTCCGCAATAGTTTCCTGGCCGGTGAGGCGGCGGACGGCTTCGGCAACTTCTCCGGCGGAGGGAAGCGATGTCAGTTCGTAGATGGGGTGGAAGCCGATATGGACATCGGAGCGGGAGAGAAGGACCGGGGGGGCGACCAAGCAATCCCATACGCCGGGCTCTTGAACCAGTTCAGAAATGAGATTCTGGCCGAAGCTGCAGGTGCGGTTGTCCTCTTCGACGACGAGAAGCCGACCGGTTTTAAGGACGCTCTCGCAAATGGTGTCGCGGTCCCATGGGACGATGGAGCGAAGGTCGATGATTTCAGGTCGGATGTGGCCGTCAAGTTCGCCGACGGCGTGTTCAACAATCTCGGTGCAATTGCCCCAGCAGAGAATCGTGATATCGTCGCCACGTTTGCGGATGCGGGCTTTGCCGAAGGGGATGGACACAACATCACGGGTGGCGGGGACACGGGCGCGTAGGAGGTGTTTGGGTAGCAGGACGATGGTGGGGTCCTGGGCTTTGATGGCGGTGTGGACGAGTCCGGCGGCGTCCTCAGGAGTGGAGGGAACCACAACACGGAGGCCGGGAACGTGGGCGAAAGCGGCCTCGTTGGATTGACTGTGCCATGGGCCACCACCGGGGAGATAGGCCCCGTAGGGGGCGTAAACAACCATGGGGCAGATCCAGTCACCATGAGTGCGCCAGCGGAGGGTGGCGATGTTATTCACGAGCTGATTCCATGCGGGGCCGACAAAGTCGATGAACTGGAGTTCGAAGACCGGTTTCATGCCGTAGGCCGCGAGGCCGCAACCGACGCCGAGAATGGTGGCTTCGGCGAGGGGGGAATTGAAGACGCGGTCGGGGAAATCGGTGGACAGGCCGTTGGTGAGTTTGAAGACGCCGCCCATGGGGTCCTCGATGTCCTCGCCGAAGAAAAGTACGCGGCGGTCGCGTTCGAGATGGTCGCGAAAGGTGCGGTTGACGGCGTCCAGCATGCGGTCGGTGGACTCGCTCTCGTGAAGGTGGATGTCCTCTTCCGGAGCGGGTCCGAACAACTGGTCGAGAACCTCGTCCGGGCGGGGGTCGGGCTCGGTGTCCACTTCGCGGTAGTCGCGTTCGATTTCCGCGACGATGGATTCTTTGAGGGATTCCCACCCGTCGGGCTGGAGTTCGTTGTTTTCAATCATCCACGCGGCGAGGCGCTCGATGGGGTCGCGGGAGTTCATCTCTTCGATATCCTCGGGGCTGCGGTAGATGCGGTGATCGTCGCTG
>CAZTYG010000316.1:1733-2980 GCA_964617445.1 uncultured Blastochloridaceae bacterium | reverse complement strand
CGAGCAGGTCGAAAGAGAGCCTGGGGCCGTCGATGGCGGTGACGGTGAGGCAGCAGCCGTTGTTGGCGATGGAGTCGCCCAGCTTAACGCCGGTGGCGACAACGGGCGCTTCGATGGTGAAGCGGGTGCCGGTGGCCGAGCCTTCGCGGGCGATGACTTTCCCCGCCTCTTCCACAATGCCGGTGAACATGGGGACAGTGTGGAGTCGTTGGGGAGTGATTCAAGCGGGAACGTGGTCCACCATACCGACCAGCTTGAGGTCGGGGCCGAGTTGTTCGAGCAGTGCATTGCGAAGGGGCAGGGCGCGGAGGGCGTCGGCGTGGACCAGGCGGCGGTCGCCGCCAAAATGCAGCGGGGCGTAGTAACAGACCACCTCGTTCACCAAATTTTTGCGGGCCAGGTCGTTGAGGACGGCGCCGCCGCCTTCCACGAGCAACGAAGTAATGCCGCGTTTGCCGAGGTCGGCCAGGATGTGCGGCCAGCTTTTGCGTTGGAATACCAGGGTGCGGTTCTTGTGGGCATCGTGGAACAATTGTAGGGTGTCGGGCAGGCGTCCGGAGCGGGTCACGACCACCCGCCATGGCTGGGGCGGCGTACCGCGGACTCCGCGAACGGTAAGCGCGGGGTTGTCGGCCCGTGCGGTGCCGGCGCCGACCAGGATGGCATCGACTTGCGCGCGCAGGCGGTGTACGTCGCGGCGGGTGGCGGCGGAGGTCAGCCAGCGTTCGCCGTCGGGACGGGTCATTTTTCCGTCCAGCGAAAACGCGGCTTTGGCGATGACCCAGGGTTGGCCTGTGGTGATCCAGTGGTGGAAGGCGCGGTTGAGGTGTGAGGATTCGGCGGCGAGCACGCCGGTGGCGACTTGGATGCCGGCGCGACGCAGGAGGCGGTAGGCGCGCCCGGCGTGGGCGGGGTTGGGGTCGGTGGCCGCCACCACCACCCGCGCGATACCCGCCTCCTGAATGGCGTCGGTGCAGGGGGGGGTGCGGCCGTGAGTGCAGCAGGGTTCTAGCGTGACGAAAAGAGTGGCACCGCGGGTGGCATGGCCGCGGCGACGGGCGTCACGAATGGCCAGCACTTCCGCGTGCGGTGAACCGGCTTTGCGATGCCATCCGGTGCCGATGAGCCTTCCGCCCTTCACCAGCACCGCGCCGACGCAGGGATTCGGGGAGGTGCGGCCCAGCCCCTTGGCGGCCAGTTCCAGGGCCTGACACATCCATTTTATATCGGTGTTCGAAGGCATTCTT
>CAZTYG010000316.1:0-1723 GCA_964617445.1 uncultured Blastochloridaceae bacterium | reverse complement strand
CGAGGCTGCACCGGCCCGCCCCCCGGAGCAAGCTCCGGCCTGAGAGCGCACTCCGTGCTGGACAGCGGCGGGATGGGGACACAGCTTCGGAGCATGGTAATTCGTCCCAAAATCCGTGGTTTTATTTGCATTACTTCCCACCCCGACGGCTGTGCGGCACATGTGCGCGAACAGATTGAATATGTGAAGGGAAAAGGCGCGATTCCCGGACCGAAGCGGGTGTTGGTGATCGGCTCGTCCACTGGCTACGGGCTGGCTTCACGGATCACGGCGGCATTCGGCTGCGGGGCGTCCACGATCGGGTTGTTTTATGAGAAGGAACCGGACGACGGACGGCTGGGCACGGCGGGGTTCTACAACTCGGCGGCGTTCGAGATCGAGGCACGCAAAGCGGGGTTGTATGCGAAAAGTTTCAATGGTGACGCGTTTTCCGACGAGATGAAGGTGCGGGTAGTGGAGCAGATCAAGCAGGACTTGGGACAGGTGGACCAGGTGATCTACAGTCTGGCCTCCCCGCGCCGCGCCAATCCGCGCACCGGCACCGTTCACAAATCCTGCCTGAAGCCCATCGGCCAGCCCTACACTTCCAAGACGCTTGATACCGACAGGGAGGAGGTGGGTGAGATCACCATCGAGCCGGCCACCGACGAGGATGTGACCGACACGGAGGCGGTGATGGGCGGGGAGGATTGGCGGTGGTGGATCGATGCGCTGCGCGAGGGCGGCGTGCTGGCCCCAAGGGCGGGTACGCTGGCGTATTCCTACATCGGACCTGACCTGACCTATCCGGTTTACCGCCACGGCACCATTGGCAAAGCCAAGGAGCATTTGGAAAGCACCGCCCGCGCATTAAACGCGGAACTTTCGGCGGACGGAGGTTATGCCTATGTCTCGGTCAACAAGGCGCTGGTAACCCAGGCCAGCTCCGCAATCCCGGTCGTCCCGCTGTATATATCCATTCTCTACAAAGTGATGAAAGCAAAGGGGCTGCACGAGGGCTGCATCGAGCAAATCCAGCGGCTCTATGCCACCCGGTTGCAGGGCAACCCGCAATTGGACGAGGGCGGGCGCATCCGGATCGACGATTGGGAAATGCGAGAGGATGTGCAGGCGGAGGCGGCCGCGTTGTGGCAGGAAGTGGACAGCTCGAATCTGAAGACCATCACCGATTTTCCCAGTTATCAGAAAGAGTTCTTAAAGCTGTTCGGCTTCGGTCTTTCCGGCGTGGACTATGAGGCGGAGAGTGACCCGGATAAAATCGGCGGCGAACCGGCCGTGATCTGACCGCGCGGTTAAAAAAACGTTTCGACGTAAGCGCGGGGATCGAAGGGGCGGAGGTCGGCGGGTTGTTCGCCGTGGCCGAGGTAGAGGGTGTCGAGTCCGATTTCGGCTTTGATGGCGGCGATGGCGCCGCCCTTGGCGGAGGAGTCCATTTTGGTGGCAATGATGCCGGTGAGGCCGAGGCTCTGGTGAAATTTGCGGGCTTGTTCCACTGCGTTGGCACCGTTGGTGCCGTCAATGACCAGGAGTGTTTCGTGCGGGGCGCCGGGCATGATGCTTGCGGTCACGCGTTTGATTTTTTCCATCTCGCGCATGAGGTTCTCCTTGTTGTGGAGGCGTCCGGCGGTGTCGATGAGGACGAGGTTGGCGCCGTCGTCGAGGGCGGAGCGCACGCCCTGGTGGGCGGCGGCGGCGGGGTCGCCGCCCTCGCGTCCGGCGGTGA
>CAZTYG010000315.1:0-2995 GCA_964617445.1 uncultured Blastochloridaceae bacterium | reverse complement strand
TCAGCCAATACATGCTGATCTACTACGCCAACATCCCCGAAGAAACCATCTTCTTTCTCAATCGCAACGAGGGCACTTGGTGGCATCTGAGCGTGTTTTTGGTCTTCGCCCGTTTCTTCTTCCCGTTTTTGCTGCTCATCACCCAGCCCGCCAAGAGAAACCCCAAGCGCCTCTGCTTCGCCGCCGCATGGATTATCGGCATGCACTTCATCGACCTCTACTGGATCATCCTGCCCCAGCTCCAGGTCAACCTCATTTACAAAGGTCTCATGGCCCAGTCCGAAATGGGTGTCGCTTTCAGCCCCATTCACATCCTTCCCGCAGTCGGCATGTCCTGCATCCTGGGTTATATTTTCCTCCACCGCCTCGCAAAAGACCAGCTCTTCCCGTCCCGCGACCCCCGCCTCTACGAATCCGTCACCATCACCAATTGAAGCAACATGATTGAAGAATTAACGCAAAGACGCAATGACGCAAAGAATCGCAAAGGACTCTTTGCGGGCTTTGCAGCTTCGCGCCTTTGCGTTACCTCTGTTTTTCTTGCTCGAAAATCGAAAAGCAAAAATCGAAAATGACCCTGCAACCCAAACTTCCCCGCTTCACGCTGTCCGAGCTGGTGCTGATCCCGCTCGGCATGATTCTGCTCGGTGCTTTGGCCCTGCTGGTGGTGCGCGTCTTCGACAAACCCGCCGTGGCCGACGAAACCATTGTGGCCGACCGCCTGCAGCGCCTCGCGGAATACCGCGAGCGCAGCCGCGGGGAGCTTTCCGGTTACGCCTGGGCCGATAAAGAAGCCGGACAGGTGCGCATCCCATTGGAACAGGCGCAGGAATTGGTGCTGCCCGAGCTTCAGTCCAAACCCGTTCAGGCCTCCTCGGTCCCTTGGGAAGAGCCGGTAAGCCCCACTCCGCCGATCCGTTGAAAAACCAGAAAACCACTTTCCTATTATGATCGTATTTTATTCATTGTTGATCGGCTCAATGATCGTCCTCGGCGGCAGCGCGATATACGCGCTGGCCTGGGCGGCCCGCACCGGTCAGTTCCGCAACATGAAAGGCGGCGCGCGGACCATTTTTGACGAGGAGGAATTCGTCGGGCGGGTGACCGATGTGTTCCCCGGTATCGACCTGGAGAAAGAATTGCAAAGCAAGCGCGCCCGCCGCGCCGAGCGAATGAAGACCGCATCATGAGCGACCCCACGTACACCGCCACCGACCGCAACGTTCCGGACTCCGGAAGTGACGCCGCCCTGCGCGCCGCCATCGACCGCTCCTGCCGTTGGCCGGTGCTGATTTACTTCGGCACTGCCATCATCTGGTTGGTCGTCGGCTCGATTTTTGCCCTCATCGCCAGCTTCAAGCTCCATGAACCACACTTCCTCAACAGCATTTTCGGCATCGATTTCGGGTTCCTCAATTTCGGCCGCATGAGGCCCGCCCACCTCAACGCCGTCGCCTATGGTTGGGGCGCGGTTTCCGCTCTCGGCGTCTGCATCTGGCTCATGGCCCGCCTCTGCCGTGTGCCCCTGCGCATGCCCGGCTTGGTCATCGCCGCCGGTGTGATCTGGAACCTCGGCATGGTGGCCGGCATCATCGCCATTCTCGCCGGCTACAGCACCTCGGTGGAATGGCTCGAATTCCCGCCCGTGGTCACGTTCACTCTCTTCATCGCCTTCGCTCTGGCGTCGATCTGGGCGGTGGATATGTTCGTACACCGCAAGCCCGGTCACGTCTATGTCTCCCAGTGGTATATGATGGCCGCGCTGTTCTGGTTCCCCTGGCTCTACGGCACAGCTAACATTCTCATCAACATCAATCCCGTCCAGGGCGGCTCCCAGGCCATCATCAACTGGTGGTACGGCCACAACACCCTCGGCCTCTGGTTCACCCCGATCGGCCTCGCCGCCGCCTACTACTTCATCCCCAAAGTCGTCGGCCGGCCCGTTCACAGCTATTACCTCTCCGCCTTCGGCTTCTGGTCCTTGGCGCTGTTCTACTCCTGGAACGGCGGTCACCACCTCATCGGCGGCCCCATTCCCGCCTGGGTCATCACCGCCTCCACCGTCGCCAGCGTGATGATGATCATCCCCGTGGTGGTCACCGCCATCAACCACCACATGACCATGAAGGGCAACTTCCACCTCTTGGAATACAGCCCCACCCTCCGTTTCGTGGTGTTCGGCGCCATGGCCTACACAGTGACCAGCCTTCAGGGCAGTTCGATGGCCATTCGCACCCTCAACAAATACACCCACTTCACCGACTACACGATCGGCCACTCCCACCTCGGTCTCTACGGCTTTTTCACCATGATCATGTTCGGCGCGATGTATTACATCGTTCCGCGTCTGGTCGGCGCCGAATGGCGTTCCGCGGCCCTCATCAAAATCCATTTCTGGTGCGCCGCCTACGGCATCATCTTCATGTTCATGATTCTCAGCGTCGGCGGTCTCTTCCAGGGAATCTACCTCAATAATCCCTCCTACACCTTTGAGCAGATCACCAACATCAACCTGCCCTACAAGTTCTTCCGCAGCGTCACCGGCATCCTGATGACAATCGCCCACTTCGTCTTTGCCTGGCACTTCCTGCTCATGATCCTCAACCTGGGCCGTCGTTCCGGCGGGCCCACCCTGTTCCGCGCACCGTCCGATGAATATCAGGGCACCCCGATGACCGGAGGGCGTTCATGAACAGGCTCTCCACACTGTTTGTCGGATTCTTCCTGACCTTCCTCTCCGCATGGATTGGCCTGGTCATCATCCCGTATTTTCAAATCGGCCAGCTCGAGCCTTTTCTCAATGAGGACACCGACATACAGTTCCCCGTCATGATGACCGGTCTGGAACAACGCGGTCGCGTGATTTATCAGGCCAGCGGCTGTCTCTACTGCCACAGCCAGCAGGTCCGGCCCGAACGCGGTGGCTCCGACATCGCCCGCGGTTGGGGTTCCCGCCGCAGCGTCGCCCGCGATTACATCTACGACAAACCCCATC
>CAZTYG010000314.1:2170-3020 GCA_964617445.1 uncultured Blastochloridaceae bacterium | reverse complement strand
AAATTGCACGAACCCTCAGGCGCCTCCTGTCTGAATTTCCAGAATTTGTCTCCCTGACCGTCAATGTCGAAGAGGGCGGACCCCCGGTGGGACGCGCGGTGAATATCGAACTCAGCGGCCCGGACTTCGCTGAACTCCTTGAAGTTGCCGCGAAGGTTGAAAATCGACTTGATACCATCGCGGGGGTTTACAATGTGAGCAATGATTTCCCGAGGGGGAAAACCGAGTACCGGGTTGCCGTGGATGAGGCGAGGGCCAGTGAGCTTGGCCTGGACTCAACTTCAGTGGCGAGAGCCCTTCAGGCTGGATTCTTCGGCATTGAGGCCGGACGGATGCGATGGGGCAATGAAGAGGTGATTCTGCGGGTGAAAGTGGCCGACCGCCTCGGCCAGGACCCCGAGCTGTTACATGGCTTCCGAATCATCAACCGGGAGGGACTTCCCGTTGATATTTCTTCCGTGGCCACGATTGAACAAACAACGGGCATTTCCCGAATCAAGCGCGTCAACCAGGAACGTGTCATCACAGTCTCTTCCGATGTGGAGAGCAATATTGTGACATCGGCCGAGGTGAATGCCCTCCTCGCCAAAGAGGTGCCCGATCTGATTGACGGCCACCCGGGTGTCAGTGTGGCTTTTACAGGAGAGAGTGAAGATACCGAGCTTAGCGTCGCGAGCATGAAGTTTGCAGCCATTGTTGCCATGTTGCTCATCTATGCATTGCTGGCTGTGATCACAAATTCGTTTCTCCAGCCGATTGTCATCATGTCGGTTATTCCTTTTGGCATCGTTGGTGTGATCCTTGGGTTGCTCGTCATGGGTTTGCCAATTGGACTGATGTCAATCATGGG
>CAZTYG010000314.1:0-2160 GCA_964617445.1 uncultured Blastochloridaceae bacterium | reverse complement strand
TCAATCGCTATCGCCATGAAGCTGTGGGATTCAAGGACAGCAGCCCGCGAAGCCAGCCCTTGCTGGTTCCCAGAGCTGTTCGTTGGAGGTCGATTATTCACAGTGCGGGAATCCGGTTCCGGCCCGTTTTTCTCACCACGGCCACAACCGTGGTCGGGCTGGCGAATCTGGCATTTCGCAGCTCAGGCCAGGAAAAATTTCTCGCACCAATGGCCCAGGCCATCATATTTGGTCTTTGCTTTGCAACCCTCATCACCCTGGTTTTGATTCCCTGTCTCTACGCGGCACTGGACGATCTCCGGGGCCTCGCCTCCCGGATCGCGGGCAGGGCTGACCCGAATGGCGCTGACTGGCGAGGGACCCCTACCGAATCTTCGCTTTGATTTTCACCGGCTGACGCGCTTCGTCCGATTTGAAACAGGCGTCCAAGACTTCCTGGATTTCAGCCCCCCTGGCAAAATCGGGTTCTGCGACGGGGCGGCCATGGATCGCGGCAAGGAACCGCTGGTAGTTCGAAAGAACCGGTTTGCATTCCACTTCCTTCCATGTGGAGGTATCCATTGCGGAGCCTTTGCAGAGGCGGAATGTTGTTGTCGAGAGTTCGGAGTCCATCGAGAGGGTTCCCTTGGTTCCACTGATTCGGAGGGCAAGCCGGTTGTTGTGTCCACCTGCCCACCGGGTGGTATGAACGACCCCGAGTGCTCCGTTGGCGAATTCGATATTGAGGATCGCTGAGTCGTTGGCATCGAGGACATAGTCCCCGACGCGATTGCCCTTGGCTTTCGGGAAGGATTTAAGCCTGCAAAAAACCTCGGCGACAGGCCCGCAGGGAAAGGTGGCGTAATCGACGATATGAACTCCCACATCTCCGAGGACACCCTTGCTGCCGTGCTTCGTGGAGAGCCTCCACAGCCATGCCGGGGTGGTTCGCCAGTCTCCCCAGGCTTTGCTCGACAGCCACGCCTGGAGGTAGCTCGCTTCCACATGGCGGATCTCACCCAGCTCTCCCCGATGAATCAGCGAGGCAGCTGCTTGAATGCACGGCCAATCGCGATAAGAAAAATTCACCATGTTCACGACTCCTGCTTTTTTCGCCGCGTCGCGCATTTTCCTTGCGTCCGGTGCCGTGAGGGCGAGGGGTTTTTCGCAGAGGACATGTTTGCCCGCGCGGAGGCATTCCATGCTCACCGGCATGTGGGCTGCATCCGGAGTGACAACGCTCACCGCATCGCAGTGGGCCAGGAGTTCTTTGAGGTCGGAATAAACCGAGGGGATTCCATGCTTTGCAGCAAACGCCTGCGCCCGCACCGGGTCGATATCGCAGGCGGCAACAAGCCGGCAGCCCTTTATTTTGTTAAATTGCTCGGCGTGAACATTGGCCATTCCCCCTGTTCCGACAATGGCTACATTTACAGGGCGGGATTTCCGAGAGGTTGATTTTTTCATGGATAGGTTTTCGAAAGATCAGCGGAAGCCCTCGGTGGGTCGTTCGGCAGATTCCGGATCCGGAGGCAGGGGCTCCAGCGCAGGGGAGTTCGGGCACTCGTCGGGGATTTTGACCCGGGGTGCCACCCAGCGAACACCGTTGGCAATAATTTTTTTGACCTCCGTCTGGTGGTAGGTCGGGTAGGTTTCGTGGCCCGGTCGGAAATAAAAGACGCGTCCGTGCCCGCGCTGCCAGGTGGCACCGCTGCGAAAGACCTCGCCGCCGGTGAACCACGAGACAAAGATGAGTTCGTCGGGAGTGGGGATGCCGAAGGGCTCGCCGTACATTTCCTCCTGGGGGATCTCGAAGTAATCTCCGATGCCCTCGGCAATCGGGTGCGAGGGCAGCAGGTTCCACAAGCGTTCTTTGTCCGTGGATTCACGCCATTTGAGCGAACAGGTGGTGCCCATCAACTTTTTGAAGACCTTCGAATAGTGCCCGGAATGGAGCACAATGAGTCCCATCCCTTCGAGAACGCGGTCACGCGCCTTGTCGGCAACGCTCTCGGAAACCTCGCCGTGCGCCATGTGTCCCCACCACACAAGCACATCCGTGGTGTCCAAAACATCGCCACCAAGCCCGTGATCGGGCTGATCAAGCCAAGCCGTGCGCACTTCAAGCCCTTGATGTTGCCTGAGCCCGGCGGCAATCGCTTCATGCATACCTTCGGGGTA
>CAZTYG010000313.1:1275-3036 GCA_964617445.1 uncultured Blastochloridaceae bacterium | reverse complement strand
CCGATCCCGATACCGGGCGGCAGGTGGCTGACTTCCGTCGCTGGTGGCCCGAAGTCACCGGCACGATTTACTCCCAGCGCAACTCGATGGTCGTTGGTTTTATGATGGGCTTCGCCGTCATTCCCATCATCTTCACCATCACCGAAGACGCGCTTTCCAACGTCCCCGGCGCCCTGCGCTCCGGCTCGCTGGCCCTCGGTGCCAGCCGCTGGCAAACCGCTCTGCGCATCGTTCTTCCCACCGCCTCGCCCGGTATCTTCTCCGCGTTGATGATCGGTTTGGGCCGCGCCGTCGGCGAGACGATGATCGTGGTCATGGCCACGGGTAATACTCCGGTCATGGAATGGAATATCTTCTCCGGCATGAGAACGCTCTCGGCCAACATTGCTGTTGAGCTGCCCGAGGCCGCCCACCACAGCACTCTTTACCGCACTCTATTCCTGGGTGCCATGGCCCTGTTCCTCATGACTTTCATTGTGAACACCGCCGCGGAGGTGCTGCGCCAGCACTTGCGCGAGAAATACAAAACCATCTGACGGCCCGCACCCTCTAATAAAATCCGGAGAATTTCATGTTGAAACAAGCTTCCAAAGTCGAAACGTACAAAAACCTCAAGGCACCAGGCGAACCCTTCGTATGGATGACCGCCATGGGTCTGGCCATCGGGTTGGTCATGATCGCAGCACTGTTGTTGGTTGTGCTTTACAACGGTCTTGACGCCTTCTGGCCCAAGCGCGTCACCCAAATCGAACTGCGTGAGGATAGTGCGATCGATCTGCTTGGCAGCCGGGCGCTGGGCGGGGTGCTTCGCAAAACCCAGCACACGTCCGATCTCGACTCCACTCCGCTTGCCGACGGTCGCGAACCCTCCAATCTCGAATGGCAGTTCTTTATCGGCAACCGCGACGTTTACGGCTTCGGTTTCATGTGGGTCAGCTATGATGACATCGCTTCGTTTTCCCAGCCCGAAGGGGTGTTGATGATCGAGCGCATGGAATACGGTCCGGTCGTCGCGTTTCCCGTGGCGCTCCGCTTGGAAGATGGCAGCCAGATGGACGCATCTTCCCCGGAATTTAAAAATCGTCTGGAAGTCATCAGCGATGAGGCCATCAAACGTCGAGCGGAAATCAACAGAATTGAACGCGGTGAGATCGGCGACATCAACCGTTCGCTGGACAATCTCCGTTTGCAAGAACGCCGCCTCGAACGCACCCGCGGTGAGATCACGGCGGAACAAGCGGAGCAAATCACCAAGCAGCGCGCCGAGCTGCAGTCCCGTTTCGAAGTCCTCGCCACCCGTGCCCGTGAATTGCGCGCGCAGCAGGAAGCCATCCGTCTGGATTTCCGCCTGATGTCCGGTCACACCAACAACATGGCCATCGGCCAGATAGTTCATTTCTACTATCCCAACGACATCACCTTTGGGCAGCGCCTCGGCCTTTTCTTCCACAACATGTATACTTTCCTCACCTCCGAGCCTCGCGAAGCCAACACCGAGGGTGGGATTATGCCCGCCATCTTCGGCACCGCCGTCATGACGCTGCTGCTCAGCATCGTGGTCACCCCATTTGGTGTGCTGGCTTCCATCTACCTGCGCGAATACGCCGTTCAGGGCCCGCTGGTGCGCTCCGTTCGTATCGCCATCAACAACCTCGCCGGGGTCCCTTCCATCGTCTTTGGTGTTTTCGGTCTCGGCTTCTTTGTTTATTTCGTCGGCGGCGGCATCGATTCCCTTTTATATGCCGATAAGCTGCCCACGCC
>CAZTYG010000313.1:0-1265 GCA_964617445.1 uncultured Blastochloridaceae bacterium | reverse complement strand
TCCCTGACCGCCTGCCGTCGCCGACCTATGGCACCGGCGGCATCATCTGGGCCTCGGCGACTCTGGCGCTGATGACCGTGCCGGTGGTGATCGTCGCCACCGAAGAAGCGCTTTCCGCCGTTCCGCGTGGTGCCCGCGAAGCCTCGCTGGCCTGCGGTGCTTCCAAGTGGCAGACTATTCAACGCATTGTCCTTCCCGCCTCCGCTCCCGGCATTCTCACCGGTCTGATCCTGGCCATGGCACGTGGTGCCGGGGAAGTGGCGCCGCTCATGCTCGTCGGTGTGGTGAAACTCGCCCCCACGCTGCCGGTGGACGGGGAATTTCCTTTCGTTCACTTGGACCGCAAATTTATGCACTTGGGCTTCCACATTTACGATCTCGGTTTCCAATCACCCGACTCAGAAGCAGCCCGTCCCATGGTGTTCGCCACCACTCTCTTCCTGATCTTCCTGGTGGTGGTCCTCAACCTTACCGCCATCGTCATCCGCGAACACCTTCGTAAAAAATACGCCACCGGTGCTTTTTAACCCTCCTGTAACACAAACGGAATTGCCCGCGTGAGCGAAAACCAACAATCTCAGAACAACCAGACCCCCGGAGAAAACCCCATGCAAGAACTCAAGGACCAACCCCAGACCGCCGCCGCTCAACCCGGCAAAGCGGAAAACAAAAAACTCAAATTTGACACCCGCGGAGACGACGCGAATTATCAGGGGAAGTCGCGCTACATTCAGGTGGAAAATTTCAATTTCTACTACAGTGGCACCCAGGTTCTTTTTGATGTGAACCTCGATGTTCCGGAAAAGAAGGTCACCGCCCTCATCGGGCCCTCCGGCTGCGGCAAGACCACCCTCCTGCGCAACCTCAACCGCATGAACGACCTCATCGACGGTATCAGCCACAAGGGCGATATCAAGGTGGACGGCCTCAGCATCTACGACCCCGACCTCGAAGTCATTTCCTTGCGCAAACGCGTCGGCATGGTCTTCCAGAAATCCAACCCCTTCCCCAAATCCGTTTATGAAAACGTGGTTTATTCCCTCCGCGTTGCCGGTCAGAGCAACAAAGAACTGCTCGACGAAGCCGTCGAACGTTCCCTCAAGGGTGCCGCCCTCTGGGACGAGGTCAAAGATCGTCTTAATGACAGCGCCCTCGGCCTCTCCGGCGGCCAGATGCAGCGTCTCTGTATCGCCCGCGCCATCGCCAACAGCCCCGAAATCCTCCTCATGGACGAGCCCTGCTCCGCCCTCGATCCCATCGCCACG
>CAZTYG010000312.1:0-3042 GCA_964617445.1 uncultured Blastochloridaceae bacterium | reverse complement strand
CCGGGTGTACCGTTCCCCGCCGCTGGTCGCGCGCTGCTCCTGTTCCTCATCCGGTAGTCCGACCGATTGCAATGCGCCGTCGGCATAGTGCCACACCGTTTCGTTGGCGAAGGCCGGGCGGTCGGTGGCGAATTCAAATCCTCCCACCGCCTGTGGATGCGGCGGACGCAACCAGAATAAAACATCAGGCACAAAGGACAATAGTCCCAGGAACACCGCCAAGCCCAGCGCCGCCCGCAACACCCGCCGCTTCATGACTTGAGGCCGAGCAGGCATCGGGTGTCGGCGTCCTGGGTGCGGTTGCGCGGATGGAAAATGAATTCATGCCGACCCGGCGGCAGTGCCGCCACCACACCCCGTACTTCCCCGGCATCCATTCGAAAGGTGCGGTCGATCCCCCAAATCCCGTCCAGCACCGCCGGACGCGGACGTCCACCGCGCCCCCATGCCTCCAATGCCCGCACGATCCGTCCCACCAGCGGGAACGGACGCCGCGTCCGCATCGACCACGCCGGGCCAAGTCGCACGAATCCACCTTCACCCACGCGCACAGTGTCTAAAAATGTTCCCAACAGAAACGGATGGATGTGCAGGTGGTGATGGGTGTTGGCGAAGGCGCAAGGCAAGCCGGTCGCCTCATACGCCCGCCACTGCGCCTCCAACTCGGCCCGCACCAAACGTCGCGCCGCCGCCGAAACCCCCAACGCCAGTCCGGCCCGCGCCGGGGAGCGCCCCCACGGCCACCGCGGGCACGTCAACGGAACCGAGTCACACACATGGAAATGAAACCCGGTGAGCAGCGAAGGATGCTGACGCGCCAATTCCACCGCCCCATCCGTCGCCTCCTGGCCCATCATCAACGAAGCCCCGTGCAACGACCCGCTGCCGTGCGCATGAATCACCGCATCGTTGATTTCATGGTTCATGCCAAAATCATCGGCGATGAAAAAAACTTCTGTTGCCACCATGACGCCCTTACACTGCGTGCCGGATGAACAGGGAGCAAGTGCTGGTTGCCGGTGCCACGGGTTTCATTGGGCGACATGTCACCGCCGCGTTGCTCGCGCGCGGCGACCGCCCGCGCCTATTGGTCCGCGATGAATCCAAGGCCCGGGACCTGTTCGGCGACCGTGTGGACTGCGTCCTGGGAGCACTCCCCGATCCCGTCGCCGCCTGCCGCGCCGTCGAGGGATGTGCGCGGGTTTACCACGTCGCCGGCTGCTACCGCTTCGGCTCCTCGGCCCGCACCGAACTCTTCCACACCAATGCCGGGGGCACCGAAGTCTTGGCCGACGAGGCGCGCCGGGCCGGTGTCCGCCGCATTCTCTACGTCGGCACCGCTGGATTCCTCCATCAAGAGCGCCCCGGCGCGCCGCCCGTCGAAATGACCCTGCCTCCCTTCGCCTGCTACAAACTCAGCAAACTCGAGGCCGAGCGACGCCTTGCCCGTTCCTGCGGCGACGCCTTGGAATGGGTCGTGGCCAGCCCCACCTGTCCCATGGGTCCCGGCGACGACGCCCCCACTCCCACCGGTCGCATTGTCCGCAACTATCTTGAAGGCCGCTATCGCGTCGGTTGCGACACCGGGCTCAACCTCATCCACGTCGCCGACCTTGCGGATGGAATCCTCGCCGTCATGGAACGCGGCACCCCCGGACACCGCCACGTGCTTGGCCATGAGAACATGACCATGGCCCAAATCCTCGAAATCCTCGCACGCGATGGCGAACATCCCGCCCCGCGCCACGAACTGCCGCACGCCGCGATCGACTTTCTCGGCTGGTTCGGCGAACTCGGCGACCGCCTTCTGCCCGGCCTGGCCGAACGCACCCAGCTGTGCCGCGAAACCGCATGGCAATCGCGCATCCAGCATTTTTTTCAGTTGGAAGCGGTTTGGGAAAAATTGGCATGGCGTCCCGAACGCGGGGCGGTCGAAGCCCTGAAGGATGCGGCGCGGTGGCAGCAGAAACTCGGCTCCGCGCCTTCGCACCCTGCAAAGCAGGCCTCCTCCTCCTAAGTTCTTATTAACGAATAAATAGTGATGCCGCGCGAGGGCAGTCTAGCGGCATTGGGGCGTAGTGATGGATTTTTGACTGACCCCATTTCCACCGGGCCTCGTTTTTCTCCGCTTGAACGGCATCGAACCCAACGCCGATGGACCTGAGTGGGAAGAGCTGACGTTGGCGGGTGCGTCGAGTGAAATGGACCGTGCTGAAGCCACCCAGCAGCTCCGGAATCTTTTGGCCAAATAATACGGAAATGACAACAGGCGGAGGGTGGTCAGCACTTGCATTCTGTCAAGATTTGACGTTAGACCCGTTTCCTTTTTTTCACGAATCCGCCCTCAATGAGTGCCCACGTAGTGCGATGATCAGTGGGTGATCATGCGGAAGGTTATCTGCCAACCATGATTCAAACTCACCCTGTTCCTTATGCCATAGAGGCACACGCTGCCGCTTACGCCCAACTGTCTGGACATCAAGACATTTTAGGCCCAAATGCTTTTTAATGGACGCATGTCGAATCTCTTGCCAGCACAATTTACTTCTAAATCCGCTCAGTTTATAAAATATAATTTCTTGAGGACCGACTTTGGTTGCATACAGTCGACATGTAACTACTGAGAGAGGCATCAGCAAGGCCATCAGGACTGGAACGCCTATAAGGAAGGCATTCACTATAAGGCGCATGCTATCAGCGCCGTAAATCATACATATAATTAAAACTACACAAAACCATGCACAAAGAAAACCCAGCCCATTGGAAACTAATCCACATCTAAGTGATAACGTAAAACGTTTCATAGGCTACTAATTCCAAAGTTTACAGACCCAGAGTATATGTAAACCTCTCGACTGCTGACTTAGACCGTTCCCAATAACTATTTTTGATTTTACCATCAGCCGAATAATCTACATATCCATACAAGATTACACAGGAGATTGCCAGACTAATTAGGTTTGTGCCGTCCGGATCGATGGCATTCACCGAGTTATTCCCCACATACCGATATAGATTCACATCCCCTGCGTTGAAGCGGAT
>CAZTYG010000311.1:0-3046 GCA_964617445.1 uncultured Blastochloridaceae bacterium | reverse complement strand
AATCGAATCCCCATATGTACAACTTGCTGCCCACAGCCCATGGTCCTGTGTTGTCGATGTAGGAGCCTGCTCCAGAAAAATAATTATCCCCACCGTCATCCAGCCATGTCGTGCTTCCCGCCAAACTCCAGTTTGTTAACCAATTGTCCACATTGCCCACTGTTGGGCTGAACCCCGTATTGAAAACACCCGTCTCGAAATGGAACGAGCCGTCTGTGGGCCATGGACCGGAATTACTAAACGCACCGGATCCAATATCCGAACCAAAATTTACGGACACTGCTTGCACTGATGCTAGTGCAAATGAAATATTGACCGTCAAAATCAGAAAAAAAACTTTCATCGCTAGTATGGTCTAGGTGTTGTGATTGCAGAAGCCTCGTTTGATGTTTTAAGAAAAAACGCCTCTTCACCTAACATAAAGTCATCTGAAGTTCGATCGGAAATTCCTGTTGCCGTATTCCGCCAACTTTTGATTTCACCTGTGCTATTCTCTCGATACCAGAATGTGGAGACTTTCCCCTCATTCCATGTCCAAATTTGATCGGCATTACTGACTGTGGTGGCTGAGACGAAGTTCGAATCCGAATCAAAGTTTTGATCAGAGGGGGACAAGTCTATGGGATAACCTGTGCTAACTAACGTAACTTCATATGGTTTATTGATAAGCATTCTATTGGTTCGAACAAAACCACATGTGATCATTTCCATTTCATCAGTTCCAGTTCTCTTGAAAATGACCCCGGATCCCGGTGCAATGATTTCGCTATCCCGGTTTTCCGTCCCCGTGGCGGTGTTTCTCCAACCGCGAACATCTCCTGCGCTGTTCTGTCGAAACCAAAACGTGCTGACCCCATTTCCCGTCCACACCCATATCTGGTCTGCTTGACTTAATGATGTCCCACTATTCAAATGCTCCGCCTCCACCCCGGTGCCGAACAGTTCGGCGATGGTCCAGTGCGGACGGATGACAACCGAGTAATTCACCAGCCCGTCAAACGGTCCGGCCGCCGTGTTGTGGACCGATTCTGCGTTGATGACGACGGTGTTATTCGCGGCCGTGATGGTCGCGGCGGTATTGATATCGAAACGCTCGCCTATGTTGACTGAAACTTCTTCGTCGGGATGAGTGACTACCTCCACAAAATACGCGGTGTCACTAGTTAGCAATCCGGCGAAATCCACATCCGCGTCCAGTGTGATGGAAGCGGCGTCACCTGCCGAAACTCGCCCGCGGAAAACCGCCTCGCGCATCAGCGGAAAACCCAACGCACGCGAACTATTACCCGCCACCGTATAGGTTTGATACCCCACAGGATCCGTAGTGACACCTTCCACCGGAACCGTCTCAGCGTGCGAGACGTCAACGGTGGCTGCCAGGACGAATCCGGCCAAGAGGGCGAGCTTACGGTGGGCACTCATATTTGCAGCTACCAGAGGCTGCCGACTGTCCCATTCAAAGTCAACATATCTGGCTCAAGGGGCGGTAACAGGAAAAGGCCGGATAAGCCGATCTCCCTGGAGGGCGAGACGCTCGAACCGGAATCCAGCTTTGCAGATACACGGTGTTTTGTGAGGTGGAACTCACTGGCAAACCATCCAGCGCCCCCCGGAAACTTGCGGCAGCACCATTGCAAAAATAGCAGTTCAAAACCAGCGGATTTTGCCTATGGTTTCCTGCCATGCGCCGCTTTCTGCTTCTCCTCTCCGGGCTGGCGTTGTTTCTTTTCCCGCAGCTACTGCCCATCCCCGGCCTCGATCCCGCCGCCGCCATCACTCTCGGACTGTTCCTTCTCGCCGCGCTATTTTGGATTACCGAACCCATACCCATCTACGCCACCTCGTTGCTGGTGATTCTCGGCCAACTGATGTTCCTCAGCCGCGCCGCACCGCTGGTGGGATGGATGCAATACCCTTACGCCACCGCCGCAGCCCCTTCCCCGGACCGCTTCACCGCCACCCTCGCCCATCCCATTCTCATCCTTTTCCTCGGAGGGTTCCTGCTCGCAGCCGCCGCCGTCAAATACTCGCTGGAAAAAAACCTCACCCGGGTGCTGCTTACCCCCTTCGCCGGTTCCTCCGCCAAACTCCTCTTCGGCGTGATGCTGGCCACCGCCACGCTCTCGGCGTTCATGAGCAACACCGCGACCACCGCCATGATGATGACCGTGATCCTGCCCCTGCTGGCCACCCTACCGGAGGCCGACCGCTTTCGCACCGCACTGGCATTGTCCATTCCGGTCGCCGCCAACCTCGGCGGCATCGCCACACCCATCGGCACACCACCCAACGCCGTCGCCATTGCCGCACTTGCCGACGCCGGCCACCCCGTCGCCTTCTCCTCTTGGATGCTGCTGGCTGTGCCCGTTGTCGCAGTCTCGCTGGTGTTCTCATGGAAACTCCTGCTCTGGCTGTTCCCGCCCACCATCGCCAAAATCCCCCTGTCCATGGAGGGGCGATTCGACAGCTCCCGGCCCGCCCTGATGTTGTACGCGGTCGGCGGCCTGACCATCCTGCTATGGATCACCGAGAAACTCCACGGCATCCCCAGTTCCGTGGTTGCCTTTGTTCCAGTCGCCCTGCTACCCGCCTGCGGAATCGTCGGACGCGACGAAATTCGCTCGCTGCCATGGGAGGTGTTGTGGCTGGTGGCAGGCGGCATCTCGCTGGGCATTTCGCTGCAGGAAACCGGCCTTGCCGGATGGATGATCGGCCTGGTCGATTGGGGCACCCTCGGCCCGGTGGCCCTGCTCGCCGGATTCCTGATGGTCTCCATCCTCATGGCCAACTTCCTGTCCCATACCGTCACCACCACCCTGCTGGTTCCCATCGCCCTCAGCCTCGGCACCTCCGGCGTCCTCGGCACCGGCCCCTCGATCATCGCTGTTGCCATCGCCGTTGCCATCGGTTCCAGCTACGGTATGTCCCTGCCCATCTCCACCCCGCCCAACGCCATCGCCATCAGCACCGGCCTTGTCCGCACCCCGCAGATGGCCCGCGTCGGCATCATCATGGCCGTCTTTGGTTTCCTCCTCACCCTCGCCGC
>CAZTYG010000310.1:0-3057 GCA_964617445.1 uncultured Blastochloridaceae bacterium | reverse complement strand
GAGTGCAACCTTGCCAAGGTTGATGTCGAGGGTTCGAATCCCTTCACCCGCTCCCTTCCCCCTCTTCAGGGGTTGATGGCAACGAAAGACATTCGTGTCCATGCTCATAAAAACGTGTTGGACTACGACGTGGCCACACCCCGGTTGGCTTTCAATAGACCACCGCGCCGCACTCGCACCCGCGGCTTGACCAAGACAGGCCGCGACAAGTCGGTGAGCGTGATCGGCCCGGTCCATCCCCGCGCCACATGCACCGCACCCAGTTGAAACCCGCTTTGCGGAAATTCCGGCGGCATTTCCAACAACGCTATTTCGCGCAACCCGAATCCCATCTCCGCCATGTCCCGCACACGCGCCTTGGTCCACACATGGTTGATGGTCAGCAAAAACACCACATGATCGGACACCTCCATGCCATGCCGCAAAAATGTGCGGATCAAGCTCCACGGAGGATTGGTTACGATCCAATCCACCGGCTTATGCCACTCAAAAAAATCCCGCCCCTCCTTGATCTCGCACCACTCCGTGCCCTCTGGCAATACTCGTAAAAAATTCCCCTCTCCCCGGCACGGCTCCAACACCCGCCCTTCGGGCCGGAAATGCCGCACGATCCGCGCCGCCATCTCCGGGGGTGTCTGAACCACATCGTCACTTATATAATCCCGGTTGGGCTGCAGCCGCATCCACCGTTTTTGCCGACTTTTTACATGTTTTACTAGAAAAATGTGTCTTTGTTTTTTTACCTTCTGGTGCGCATCTCGCTTGATCCGATTTCAAGGATGAAGATACTTGAGAGAATGCCTAAAACAGGTCCAGCGCAACCGCTGACAATCACCAAAGAACTGCTGGTGGAAATTGGTGGGTGGCGGGCGATGAAGGAAGGCCGGGCTCTCTGGGAAAGCGGAAAGGTCGGCGAGGTCGCCTACGAACCGCCGTTGCTCCAGGGCACCGTCCAAGCCGGCACCAGCACGGTCAACGCCCGTCTCCATCTCGGCACCCGCCTTTCCGACGTGGAAAATCTCTGCTCCTGTCGGCAGGCCCGCGAATATGGCACCGTCTGCGCCCACGTCATCGCCCTCGGCCTTGGGTATCTCGCCCAGAACAACACAGGCACCAACGGCCAGCTTTCCCCATCCACCAACGGCACCCACCTCCTCGATCCCCTTTCCTCCCCTCCCCCGCCCGCATTACCCCTCGACGGCCTCAACGTCCATTACATCCCCCGTTCCGAAGCGGCCGACACCGCCCCCCTTCTCCAAATCAGCTACCAACTCCCGATTCATCTCGTCGAATCCTGGAACTCCGGCGAAATGCGGGTCATCTGCCAGGGCAGTCTGGATGGCGGGCCATGGCAACCCATTGAACAATTCTATCGCGAGGAACTCAACCCCTACTCAGTTCCCGACGAGGACATCGCCGTCCTCGACCTCATCCGCCGAATACAGGCCGGCATCCCGGGCATTTGGACCCTCACCGCAAAATACTTCGGCGAGTTTCTCACCGCCCTCGTCGCCCACCCGCGGGTCTTTTACGGCAAACGCGAACCCCTGGAAATTGTCCGCGCCGTCCAGCGCTCCACCCTCCACCTCACCATCCAAGAGGACGGCACTTTAAAAATCCACCAACAGGACCCCTCCGACCACCCCGGCACCCCCCTCCAATCCACCACCGGCCAATGGGTCCTCTCCGCGGGTCGGCTGGCCAAAATCAACGGCCTCCCCGTCAGTTACCTCCGTCTGCGCCAGGACGACATGGTCATTGCGCGCGACCAGATCGGCCATTTTTTCCAACACGAAATCCCCTACCTCGAACGCCAGGCCGATCTCGTCATGGACTCCCGCTGTTCCGAGCTGGAGTTCTCCAAAGTCACCCCCCGCATCCGCGTCACCCTCGATGGCCTGATGTCCGGCCTCAGCGCGAAACTCGAAGCGGTTTACGACGACAAAACCTACGTCCTCAAAGGCGCCAACGGATTTCAAGCCGTTGATGTGGACCAGTGGAAACCCGATCCCGCCAACCCGCTGCGCTACTTCATTCGTGATCGCGAGGCCGAGCACGCCGCCAAATCCACCCTCCAGGCCTCCGGCTTCTCCGTCGGCAAACACCACCCCGAACTCTACACCCTCCCCACCGAGGCCCGCGTCGGCTTTTTTCTCGCCAACGTCCTGCCCCGTTGGCTGCGCCAATGGGAGGTGCTCTACAGCCATCGCCTCGGCGGGCTCATGGACAAATGCGACCGCATCGAACCCATTCTCGACATCCAATCCTCGGACAACGGCGGCGACTGGCTGTCCGTCGATATCGAGTTCCGCGAGGCCGCCGGCTCCAGCACTCTTTCCCATGCCGAAGTCCAGCGCCTGCTCCAGGTCGGCGCCAGTCACCAACGTCTCCAGAACGGTCGCATCGCACTCCTCCCCATCCAGTCCGTCCAGGAATTCCAAGAGGTCATCCGCGACTGCCAGGTCCGCCAATCCGGCGGAGGCAACGGCTCCCGTCTCGATCCACGCTTCGCCCGTTACTTCGCCGACGCCCTCGAATCCAACGGCTGGAAGCTCAAAGACGGCTGCTCATGGAATCCGCCCACCGCCATCCAGGAGGCCGGACCGGTTCCCCTCCCCCCGGAACTCGCCACCCTCGTCCGCCCCTACCAACAAGAAGGCGTTAACTGGCTGCATTACCTCGCCACCAACGGCTTTTGCGGCATTCTCGCCGACGAAATGGGCCTGGGCAAAACCCTGCAAACCCTCGCCTACCTGCAGTTCCGCAAAAACACCGGGCTCGCCACCTCCCCGTTTTTGGTCATCTGCCCCACAAGCCTTGTTTACAACTGGCGGGATGAAGCCGCCCGCTTCACCCCCGGCCTCCGCACCACCGTGCTCCACGGGGCCAAACGCGCCGCCCTCTTTCCCCGCATCTCCGAATCCGACCTCGTTGTCACATCCTACGCCCTCATGCGCCGCGATATCGAAATCCACACCGCGCACCAATTCGACACCATCATTCTCGACGAGGCCCAGCACATCAAAAACCGCGGCAGCCAGAACGCCCAGAACGCGA
>CAZTYG010000309.1:0-3061 GCA_964617445.1 uncultured Blastochloridaceae bacterium | reverse complement strand
CGCGCTGGGACTGCCGATCGCCGATACCCTGTTCGCTCTGATGCGGCGTGCGGTGCGAGGATTCCCTTTGTTCCGAGCGGATGCCGAGCACATTCACCACCGTCTGCAATCCATCGGCCTGTCGGACCGCCGGATGGTTTTCGGCATGTATCTGGCCAGCGTTGTGCTGAGCCTGTTGGGGTTGAGTGTGCTGTGGACGCAGGGACGAACACTGCCAATTGTTCTGGGCATCGTATTCCTGGCGGCGATTTTTTCCGTCCGGTATCTGGGTTACGTATGGAGCTGGTCACAACTGACCATGCAGGTGAGCCGCGCGCTGGCGCGGCGTTCGGACGTGCGTTACGCGCTGGCGCTGGCACAGGTGCTGCTACTGGAGATCGATCGGATGGACGCGCGCGAGTTCGCCTCGACCTTCCACCGAGATGTGGGGCGGCTGGGCTTCAAACTGCGCCCCGGTCCGGAGGGGCTATCCTTTGCGTTGTTCGACGACGCCGAGGGTGCGATTCATTTGTCGGTCCTGGGCGGTGCGAAGAGGCATGACGAACTGCACTGGAGTCGCATGGCGGAATGCCTCCAACAAGTGGCGAGGCAGGCGCGCCGCCGTTGGGAGCATGAACTGGTGTTGAATTTGGGAAGGGAGATGGACGAATGAGTGTGTGGGTGGTGTGGTTGTTGGTGGCGGCGGCGTGGACGCCGACGTTTTTGGGCGGTGGCACGACACCGCCCGGGGTGATGGCGGGATGCGCGGCGGTGGGTGCGGCATTGGCTCTGGCCGGAATGGCGGGTCATGCGGGCCAGGCACCGGGCTGGCTGCGCTGGGGCCTGGTGGCGCTGGCAATAATCGGCTTGGCAGCATTTCTGCCCACGGCAACGGGCACCCCGACTTGGATGAAAGCATCCGGGATGGAATCGGATTCGTTGGGAGCGATGAGGACCCCGGTGTTGTGGCTGAGCCTGGAGGCATGGTTGACGTTGGCGGGCGGACTATTTGTTTTCCTCGCGGCGGCGTCACTGCGTTGGGACTCGGAGGAACGGGGGCGAATGCTTGTATGGTGGGTGGCTGCGATCTCGGTGCTGGCATTGGTCAGCGCGCTGGATGCGGAGCGGGGATGGAGTCTGTGGCCGGGGCCCCAACATTGGGGACCGTTCCCCAACCGCAACCAGTTCGCCACCCTGCTGGCGGTGGGTTGTTTTCTTGCGGTGGCGATGGCGTTGCGGGGGGAGGACCGCAAGGGCGGGAGCGGGTCGGCGATGTCTTGGTTGTGGTGGTTTCCCGCTCTGGGCCTGGCGGGCGCGCTGGTATTCAACGGTTCGCGCGCCGGGGTCCTGCTACTGGCCGCCGGTTTGGTGCTTTGGGCGGGGTGGGAATGGCTGCACCGGCGGCGGGCGGCGGGCGTGGTGGCAGCAAGCGTGTTGATCATCGGGCTGGCGGGTTTTCTGGCCACCGGCAGCGGCTTGTTGGAACGTTTCGTGGAGGGGGGTATGGAGTCGGACGCGCGCTGGGGCGTGCAACGGGCGGCCTGGGGTATGGCGCTGGAGCACGGCGCACTGGGCGCGGGTGTGGGAACTTTTCAATGGATTTTTCCGCTCTACCGCCCGGAAGTCGCCGGTGATTTCCGAATTTTACACCCGGAGAGCGACATGGCCTGGTTGGCGGCGGAAATGGGAATACCGGCCCTGTTGATCGTGCTTCTGTTGGCGGGCGGTTGTTTGTTCCACAGCCGGGGCGGACGGATGCGTTTCGCGGAACGCGCCGCTGTGGTGGCAATGTTGATGGTGCTGCTCCACGCCTGTGTGGATGTGTCGATGCACCGCTGGGGGGCGGCTTTGCCTTTGTTGCTGTTGGGGGCGGTGCTGGTGGGCGGGCGCGTGGATGTTCGTGCGACACGTCCGCCGGGAACACGCTGGTTCGGTTTCGCGGTGCTGATGATCGGCGCGGTCACGGCTGGCATGTGGTGGACCGGCAGGCAGGCGGACCACGCGCTATGGCGCGCGGGCTTGGAGGAAGTGGACTCCCTGCTAGTGGAACAATACGCGGGGGAAGCGGGCCTCCGGATCGACCGGATGCTGGCCGTGCATCCTCTGGACGGCAGGGTCCACTTCCGGGACGGCTGGCGGCGGTTGTTGGATGGCGATGCGGAAGCGGCAGCCGCTGCGTTCCGCCGATCACGCACCTGGCTGGAGCCCCATGCCGGCCATGCCTACGCCGAGGGAATGCTGTGGCGGGACATCAACTCCCAACGGGCACTGGAGGCATGGGGCGTCGCGCTCGACCGGGATCCGAGCCGCGCCCATGAGTATTACGGCAGAATGATGCAGGCGTCACGCGGGCACTGGCAGCTGCGCGAGGGACTGCGTTGGAAAGCTTCCGGCCATCACCGGCTCAAAGTTCTCGCTGCGGAGGATTTGAGTGATGCGGAATTTTTCCAATGGCTGGACGAGGTCCTGCAGGAGGACCCGAACCAGTGGCAGCCGCTGCACCGGACATTGCTGGCCGTTTGGGCGAAACGCGGCGATTGGAGCCGGGTGATCCATCGCTTGGAGGAAACGCCCGCGTGGCGTGACGCGCTACGGCAGCCGCTGGCTGCGGCGCTCGTTCGGGAAAAGATGTGGAAAGATGCGTGGGAAGTGATCGCACCTCTGAAACCCGCCATGCAACCGCCCGTCACCAACGACGCCGGGGAGCTGGTCCGGATGCGCCGCTCATGGCCGCGCGGCGCGGAGGACCCGGTGGTGGTCATGCGGTTGGCGGCGGCGGAGCAGGCGGAGGGTCTGCCCGACCGCGCGCGGGAAGTTCTGGAACATGGACAGGCGTTGAGCCCCGACACTCCCGTTCTAGCCTGGATGCTGGCGGAATTGCACGCCGCTAACGGCGATCATGAAAAGGCCGTGCAACTGGCCCTGCGGGCCACAGCGCAGCCTTGATTCGCGAAAATCCTGCTTGCAGCCCGCCGCGCGATTCGTTAGCTTTTCCCTCCCACAGTTCGCGGGTGTAACTCAGTGGTAGAGTGCAACCTTGCCAAGGTTGATGTCGAGGGTTCGAATCCCTTCACCCGCTCCC
>CAZTYG010000308.1:0-3064 GCA_964617445.1 uncultured Blastochloridaceae bacterium | reverse complement strand
GATGATTGAAGGGGTGCTGGAGGAGGATTGGCCGATGTTACCCGATCAGCGACTCATACACGAGATCAGCCGGGATATGTCATAATGCTTCCAATGTTTTGCGCCGCTCGTTCCATGCTTTTCTGCCAAGGTAGCCTCCCGGCTCGATGATCCGGGGCAGAAAAGGGTCCGGTTCGGATGCCTTGATCCAGCCTTCGATGACCGTGCGCATAACTTCCGCCCGGTCAGCCCGCATGGCTGGCGACTTGCGGGCGCGATACAATTCTTCCAGGTATTCGCGGTATCCCTTGTTGATCCTGGTGAAATTCCATGCCTTGGCGACAATTTGCCGATGGGTGTATCCGCACAAGGTGGAACCTTCCACCACGATCATTCGGTCGGCATCTGTGTCGATTTCTTCGGCATCGACAATGGATTCTGCGATCGCACGTGGGCGGACCCACAGACTGCCCTGCAGGCAGCCGAACCTCTCGGCTTTCAACCAGCGGTGCAGTTGAATCCGTTCTTTCCTGCAAATGGCAGGTAGATCGAACATCAACATCCTCCACTTTTCGTCCCAGGACTCGCTCCAAAGCCGCTCCGGATCGATTCCTCCCGAAAGCGCCAATATTCCCTCTTGCGTGAGTCTGCATACCCATTCCCCCTTCTCTTTCTCCATCTCCAGCCAACCTTTTTCCTCCATGCGACCCAGGCGGCGGTGCATTCCACCGCCGAACACATAACTACCGGGTCTTGCCGCGAACATGCAGGTTTCCACAAGGCAGGCCATAACCTGCCAACCTGCTTTGCCCAGCCGCTCCAATTGCTTTCGATACTTGCGTTTCATATGCAACGTTTAACCCTCCCACGCATAAACAATCAACCCCATTTTCCCTGTGAATGTTACACCTGAAACATTCACAGGGATGTCGCCTGAATGTTTCAGGTGTAACATTCACAGGGAAAAGTGATGCAGGGTTGTGTTTATTTTTTTTTTGGGGGGGCGCGGGGCTGTGGGGTGGACTGGGGAGGGCCTGGGGCGTGGGATCACGCTGACCGAGGTGTGTGAGTCGGCTTTGGGGGTCAGGCGGGGAAGCCGTTTTGGAGGGACCAGATGAGGCGGCCGGCTAGGAAGGTGTGGGTGGCGCGGCCTTTGAGATTCATTCCATGAAACGGGGTGTTGCGGGAGCGGCTGTGAAAGGTGGTTTTATCGACGGTCCATTCGAGGTCGGGGTCGATGACGGTGATGTCAGCGATGGCGCCGGGACGGAGGGTGCCGCAGTCGAGGTTGAGGAGGGCTGCGGGGCGTGTGGAAAGGCGGTCGATGATGTCGATGAGGGGGATGACGCGGGGATGGAGGAGTTTGGTGAGAAAGAGGCCGAGTTCGGTTTCGAGGCCGACGATGCCGAAGGGGGCGTCGTCGAATTCGACTTCTTTTTCGAAGTCGCAGTGGGGGGCGTGGTCGCTGGCGAGGTATTGAATGGTACCGTCGGCGATGGCTTCGAGGAGGGCGTCGATGTCGCTGCGGGTGCGCAGGGGCGGATTCATTTTGAAGTTGGAGTCGTAGCCTTGGAGGGATTCGTCAGTGAGGGCGATGTGGTGGGGGCAGACTTCGCCGCTGATGGGGATGCCTCGGTGGCGGGCTTCGCGGAGGATGCGGGCGCCGCCTGCGGTGGTGACGTGCTGGCAGTGGACGCGGGCGCCGGTGAGTTCGGCGAGCATGGCGTTGCGGGCGATGATCAGCTCTTCGGCGATGGGGGGCCAACCGCGGAGGCCGAGGGAGGCGGACCAGTAGCCTTCGTTCATGACACCACCGGCGGAGAGTGCCTCGTCCTGACAATGGTCGAGAACGGTGAGGTCAAACATGCGGGCGTATTCGAGGGCGCGGCGCATGAGTTCGTTGTTTTGGATGCATTTACCGTCGTCGGTGATGGCGACGACGCCGGCTTTTTTGAGGGAGCCGATGGGTGCGAGGAGTTCGCCGGCCATGGCTTGGGAGATGCAGCCGGTGGGAAAGACGTTGACGTGGGCGGTGGCGGCGGCGCGGGCCTGCATCCAGGCGACGGTGTTGGGGGCGTCGGCGGGGGGGCTGGTGTTGGGCATGGCGACGACGGAGGTGAATCCGCCGGCGGCGGCGGCGCGGGTGCCGGTTTGAATGGTTTCTTTGGCGGACTGGCCGGGCTCGCGGAGGTGGACGTGCATGTCCACAAGGCCGGGGCAGATGACTTTTCCGGCGATGTCGATGACGGTGGCACCGTCGGGGGCGGGGCCGTCATGGATGAGCCCGTGGGAGATGACGAGGTCTCCGGGCTGGTCGAGGCCGCGGGAGGGATCGATGATGCGTCCGCCTTTGAGAATGAGGGCGGGAGCGGGTGGCGATTCGGACCATTGGTTCACGGGGAGGTCTCCGGGGCGGTTGGGGCGGCGGCGGTGTCGAGAATGGTGCCGCCGCTCAGGAGGTAGAGGACGGCCATGCGGACGGCGAGGCCGTTGGTGACTTGTTCGAGGACGACGGAGTTGGGGCCGTCGGCAAGTTCGCTTGCAATTTCGACGCCGCGGTTGATGGGGCCTGGGTGCATGATGAGGACGCCGGGCTTGCAGCGGGCGAAGCGGTCGGTGTTGAGGCCGAAGAGGCCGATGTATTCGCCGAGGGAGGGGAACATGGTTTTGCGTTGGCGTTCGTGCTGGATGCGGAGGAGGTTGATGACGTCGGCGTCGGGGAGGACGGCGTCGAGGTCGTGGCTGACGGCGACGCCCATTTCGCGAAAGATGGGGGGAACGAGGGTGGAGGGGCCGACGAGGGTGACGCGTGCGCCGAGTTTGACAAGGGCCCAGACGTTGGAGCGGGCGACGCGGCTGTAGAGGATGTCGCCGAGGATGACGACGTGGCGGCCTTCGAGGGGGCCGAGGTGTTCACGCATGGTGAAGACGTCGAGGAGGGCTTGGGTGGGGTGTTCGTGGGCGCCGTCGCCGGCGTTGATGACGGAGGATTGGAGGCGTTCGGCGAGAAATTGGGCGGCGCCAGCAGCGCTGTGACGGATGACGATGAAGTCGGCTCCGAGGGCTTGGAGGTTGAGGGCGGTGT
>CAZTYG010000307.1:0-3068 GCA_964617445.1 uncultured Blastochloridaceae bacterium | reverse complement strand
GACGGCATAGCCGCCGACGAGCAGGTATCGAACCTCCTCACTTTCGAGTAATTTGATAAACGCGAGGAAATCCTTGTTCAGGGGTTCCATGATTCCTCCCAGTTTGGCAAATCGTGATCATGGCGGAAAGCCTCTCTTGCGGGGTGCTTTCACGCCAGTGATTCTCCCGGTTCCGCAAGTCCGCCAGCGTGCGGTTGCGCACCACTTTTTCAATGGCCATGACCTATCATACCCAACCGCCACCGGGATATCAATCCCGCCGTGCGTCGTCCAACCACCCCCGTAGCGTCGCCGCATCCGCGCGCAGCTGCCCTGGCTCATCCCCCTTCACAAATTCCAACAGAACATCATGGTCCGCCGCATCGGTCGCGAGGACCTCCAGATACCGCGACCACCGTTCCCAGCCATCGGCCAGCGCATGCCGGAGTCCGCTATCCGGCCACCAGTGGAAGGCATGAACATGCGCCGTGCGCGGCAGCACCGCACGCAGTCCCGCAAGGCAGTGGTCCGCCTGTTTGCCGTTGGGGGGCTGCCACAGAGTCCGGCAGGACCGGTGCCCCACTTCGTCAAGCAGCCGGACCGCCGACTCGTTGGTGTCGGTCAATGTCCTACTGTGAAACTCCAGCACCACTTCGCGGCCGGCCTGCGCCGCCAGACCGCTGATGCGTTGAAGCTCTTCTACTACCCAGCGACGATGCGACGGATCGGTTTCCTCCGAACCCCGAGTCCCCGGCCACACCCGGATACGGGGTGCGTCCAGTGCCACCGCTGTTTCCAAAACTCTTTCGAAAGGCAACCCGTCCTGATCGCTCTGTCCGGCACGGTAATACGATCCGTAGGCGATGACCGAGAGCCCGGCGTCCCGGGTCATAGCCCCCACCATGCGCGCTCTTTCCATGTCGCCGTGCGGCACATGCACATCCCCGCCCCATTCCACCACCTCCAACCCGCACTCCTTCATCAACCCTACCAACTCCCTCGGAGTGAGCTTGCGAAACGTGATCGACACCAAGCCTGGACGCATTTTTGACATGAAAAAAACCATGCCCCACGGACAGGTTACACGCAAGTAGGGGATCACCCCCCCTGTTGGAAGGGCTGATACGGAGCCTGATACAACGGCGGACGCTCCGTTTCGGGCGGGGGCCCGCCCTGGGCATCCCTCACACCCGCATGCTGGCGTTCCCCTCGCGAGGCCAGCAGGTTGGACAGCAACCCCGCATGTTCCGCCCCGGGGATCAGCGTCAGGTCCACCTCACCCTCCAACATCTTCTGGGTTTCGAGAATCTCGAAGACCGCGTCCATGATCTCGCGGTCCTTGGAGATGTCCTGCAGCGCCATCCCCACCAGATAGGGACGCATCGCCGCTGCGTGGGCAAATTCTTTGGCAGCCTCCCGCTCAGCGGCACTCTTGATGATATCCACCTGGTTGGCCCCCACCTGCCGGATCGCCGAGGTGACCTGCCGCAGCCGGTTGACCACCTTCAACTCGATCTGCCGAATCATGTGGTCATCGCGAAAATGCACCTTTCGAATATACACCGAGCCCAGCCGGTAACCCCACGCCTCGGACTTCGGCGAGACCTCGGCGCGCACCATTCGGCTCATGGCGTGCCGGTCCTGCATCAGGTTCTCCAACGGCATGTTGCTCAGGCATCGAACCGTGGCATTGCTCACATTCGCGCGCAGCGAACCACGCGGGTCGGTATTGCGAAAGATGAACTCAACCGGGTTGCTGATCCGCATCTCATACCAGATGCCGATCCCGATCGGCGTGCCCTCCTCGGAGTTCACCGCCTGGCTGCGCAGGTATTGCTGGTCCAGCCGCAGGTCCAGCTCATAGACCTCGCCAAAAATCTGCATGATCAGCGCCTTCGGACCAAAGCGCGAAAAAAGGAAGTGCAGCCCCGGCTCGTCGATCACACCGATCACTTTGCCGAAGAGCATATAAACCTTGCAGCGGCACTCTTCCACCGTCGTGTAAAGGCAGAAAAAGCGCATCAATCCGAAGAGGATCGGAACCACGATCCACGCGGCGAAAAATGTGGCGATGAATGCGATAAATATCATCGGCGCATGTCCAGGATGATGTGTTTGGCACGCTGGTAAAGGTCCAGCCGGACGTTGCGCAGATAGGCGGGTATGGCGTCGCCGCCGCTCTGCTTGAGCTGTCGCAGCTGCTCGGCCAGCCATGTCAACGGCTCGGTCTCCGCCTGCGCCCGCATGGTCTGGATTTCGACCGCGCGCTTGGACTCCACGATCCGCTGGTCCGCGTAGGCCTGGGCGATGCTGATCTCCGCAGAAACCTCGTTGTGCGCGGTGTTGATCGCCGCCAACGCCGAGTCGATCTCCGGCGGCGGGTCGATCCCGGTGATCAACGAGGCGTCCAGCACGAGCCCGTAACGCGCGGCCGAGGACAGGCATTGCTCGTCCATCTGGTTATTCAACTCGTTGAGGTTCTTGCGTAGATCGTTGATGGAAATCCCCTCGAAGGTGATCCCCTCGTGCTTGCCCTCCACCGCCTTCTCATCCACCCCCAACGCCGCCATATCCACCATGTTTCCCACCTTTGGCGCTTCGAAATTTGCAATCCGTTCCCGCAGAATCGACACAAAATACGCCAGCACATGCACCACCGGCTTTTTCACCCCGAACAGAAAAGCGTAGAGGTTGCGCTCGCACACGTAGAACCGTAGCTGGCCGGTGATGCCGATGTTCAACTGGTCTTTGGTCACCGCCTCCAGCGAGGTGCCTCCCATGTTGGCCGATGGAGTTTCCGGGTCCATCGCGATGCTCACGGTGTTGATCGCCACCGAAATTTTGTGAATGTCTTGCCACGGCCATTTGAAATACGGTCCACCCGGCCCATATACCCGGACCTGCGGGTAGGCGTAACGCTCACGGTCGCTTTCCGGCAGATGCTCGGCGATCGGATCATCCAGACTGGAGACGCCCGGAATCCGTTCCGCCCGGCCGAAACTGGTCAACACCACCCGCTCGTTCTGGTCCACCGTAAACAACCCCGTGGCCAAGCAACGCACCAAAGCGTAGCCCAGCAACCCCAGAAC
>CAZTYG010000306.1:0-3069 GCA_964617445.1 uncultured Blastochloridaceae bacterium | reverse complement strand
GGCGATCACAGGCGGGCTCGTACCCGTTGGCAGCCTCCTGAGTTACAATATCGTCAACCAGCCGGTGTTCACGGTGCGTTCGGTTGATAATGCCCAGTTGGAGATTGAGGATGGCTATACTGTGGTTCTGGCAGGGTTCATTCGTGAAGATATTGCCACCGTGGAGGAAAAGGTTCCGTTTTTGGGCGACCTGCCTTTGGTAGGCAGGGCGTTTCGCAGCAGTGCGGAGCAATCCATCCGTAAGAACATGTTGTTGTTTGTTACGGTGCGCATCTTGCGGCCTGATGGTGAGCCGTTCAACCGCGATGTTGATTTTGAACAGGCGGCACTGACTCCATGATGCCCGAAATTCGGCGCGTGGAAGAAATTGCCAAGACCTGTGCGCAGCCGTAAGAATATCTCATGCCTGTATCCGTAGTGACCGGCGCAGCCGGATTTTTGGGTTCCCATCTCAGCGACCGTCTTCTGGCCGAGGGGCACGAGGTGATTGGAATCGACAACCTGCTGACGGGCAACACGGCCAACATCGAGCATCTTGCCGGGCATGAAGGATTTCACTTCATCAAGCAGGATGTGACCGAATTTTTATACCTGCCTGGCAAAGTGGACTTCGTCTTCCACTTCGCCTCGCCGGCCAGTCCGATTGATTATCTGGAGCTGCCGATTCAGACGTTGAAGGTGGGTTCTTTGGGAACACACAAGACCCTTGGGCTGGCCAAGGCGAAGGGTGCACGGTTCTTATTGGCTTCCACATCGGAATGCTACGGTGACCCGCTTGTCCATCCGCAGACCGAGGATTACTGGGGCAATGTGAATCCTATTGGGCCGCGCGGTGTGTATGATGAGGCCAAACGTTTCGCCGAGGCGATGACCATGGCCTACCATCGCAGTCATGGGGTGGATACCCACATCGTCCGCATTTTCAATACCTACGGTCCGAGGATGAGGCTACGGGACGGGCGGGTGGTTCCCGCATTTATCGGCCAGGCGTTGCGCGGGGAACCGCTCACGGTGTTCGGTGACGGCTCGCAAACCCGCAGCTTCTGTTATGTGTCGGATCTGATCGACGGCATATTCCGGCTCTCACAGTCTGACTACCACGAGCCGGTGAACATCGGAAACCCGGTGGAAATGACGATCAAGCAGTTTGCCGAACATATTTTGGCGGCCACGGGAGCTGCCAGCAGCATCGAATTCAAGCCGTTGCCTGTGGACGATCCGAAGCAACGCCGCCCGGATATCACCCGCGCGCAAAAGCTTCTTGGCTGGGAGCCGAAGGTTGCCCTCAAGGAAGGGTTGGAAAAAACCATCCCGTGGTTCAAGGACAAGGTTGCGGTCGAATGAAACGCACGGGATTCACCGCGTTGTTGGTTTCGGCCATTATTCTGGCCGGTTCCTTGCGGGTGACGGGGGAAGAAGCAGCCGACGATAGCGAGCAGCTCTACCGCAGCACTCTGCTTTTCGCCCATGTGTTGGAAACCATTCGAGACCAATATGTGGACGCATCCGGGGTGGACTATGAAAAATTGACCTTCGCCGCACTGGAGGGGATGTTGTCATCGCTGGACCCGTATTCGGAGTTTCTCGACCCCCAACGTTATCAGGCGATGCGCAGCGAGACGGAAGGGGAGTTCGGTGGGATCGGCATCTATGTGGGGGTGACATCGAGCCGGAACTTACTGGTGAATATGCCGGTGGAGGGGGGGCCCGCATTCAAAGCAGGGCTGCTACCGGGGGATTGGATCGTGAAGATCAACGGCGAGGCAACCCGGGGCCTGGCCATGAGCGACGCGGTCCGAATGCTGCGCGGACGGCCCGGTGAGGTGGTGACACTGGTCATCTATCGGCCCGACACCAAAGAGTCCAAAGAGGTGGAGGTGGTCCGTGAGTTGATCAACGTCCCCACCGTGCGCGGCACGCGCATCCTTGATGAATATTCCCAGGGGGATTTCCGGATCGGATACGTCCGTATCGCCCAGTTCGGGGAAAAGACGGTGGGCGAATTTCAGGACGCTCTTAAACAACTTTCCGCCGAGGGCATGACCGCGTTGGTTCTGGATTTGCGAAACAACCCCGGCGGGTTGTTGGAGTCGGCCGTGCAAGTGGCGGGCAAGTTCACCCCGCCCGGCACAGTGATCGTCTCCACCCGCGGGCGTGAGGCGGGGGTGGAGGAGGCGAAGTTTCCCGCCCGCGGCCGCCAGCACCTTGATTTGCTGCCGTTGGTGGTGTTGATCAACCGGCATAGCGCCAGTGCGGCGGAGATCGTGGCCGGGGCGTTGAAGGACTTGGATCGGGCGCTGGTGGTCGGAGAGACCAGCTATGGCAAGGGATCGGTACAGACAGTCCAACCGGTGGAGATGACCCTGGATTTGCCTCCGGGGCCAGTGGGCATCCGTCTGACCACCGCAAAATATTTCACCCCCAGCCACAATGTCATTCATATGCGCGGGATATCACCCGATATCTATGTGCCGGTGAGCCGGGCCGAAGAGCGGGCCGTATTGCAACGGCAGAACTGGCATCTGCTTTCCCCGGAGGATCGTGAGAGTGTGACCCGGCAGGTGGACACCCGTCTAGACCGGGCGGTCGCCGCGATGTTGGGACGTCATTTGTATCACCAAAGGATGGTTGGGTTGATGCAGTGAGGGGGGGTGCTGTGGCCCGGAGCTTTGGGGGTGGAGGGTGAGCCATGGATGGGGGGTGATGTTTTGTGTGAGCTGTGATGGGGCGTTTGCCGACCTGGGCGGTCGGCCTACAGACGTGGCCGGGACGCCGTCGCTACAGCGCATCATTGGACTGTTGGCCCCTTCGTGAGTATCGAGCGGAGGCGATTGTCTTTTCGGTGAAGGCGTTCATGATGAATCCCATGCCGGAAACCGTTGTTGATGTCAGGCTGTCCGCGCACCGTTATGCGGTGGTGATCGGGAGGGGTGGGTTGTTTTCCCGGCTGGCGCTGGATTTGGACGGGGCGGAGGTGGCACTGGTCACCGATTCCAACATCGCCGCGCTGCCGTTGTATTCGTCATGGAAAACGTCGCTCTCGAAGGCGGCGGTCCGCTTTGTGGAGTG
>CAZTYG010000305.1:1188-3070 GCA_964617445.1 uncultured Blastochloridaceae bacterium | reverse complement strand
TGTCTTCAGTTCCGCCGCCAATACCACCAGCGTGGCATCGGCGAAATCCATGGGGGTGTCGGCATATTTGGCCATCAGGGCCGCCGCCGCCCGAAGCCGGTGCGGCTGGAAACTGTCCAGCATCTCGACCCCCGGGCTTGCCAGTAACTCGGAAAGTCGTGTCATACCATCCTTCACGTCCTGAAGGAAGAAAGTTACCTCGGTCACCACGGCACCTGTGGTGGCCAGGCGACCCCGAAGGCCAGCCAAGCGCGGGGCGGTCCAGTCGTGATAGGGATCCTTTCGGTCAAGCAAGGCAACGATCGGGCCGGTGTCCAGCAGAACGAGGCTCATTTCCGCCAGTTTCTTTCGCGCACCCTGTCTTTGAGCGGATGCGGTTTGCCGATGTTTTGGGAGGAATCCAGGCAACCAATGAGTTCTCCTATCCGTTCACCGAGCGGGCGGGAATCCAAATCGCGTCGCAACATATCCCGGATGTATTCCGACTCGGTCTTCTTCACGGCCTTGGCAGATCGCTTCAGGGCCAAGCGTTGGTCACTGGGAAGCCGGATGGTGAGTGTGGAATTACTCATAATCGTGTAATACATTTTGTCCTAGGTTTTGCAAGCTTACTATTGTGATTCCCGGCCTGTTGTTGGGCACGGGACTGATTGGGGCCCCTGCCCGCAGGGGCTGCCGCTTGACAAGACGACCAGACCAGACCAAGTCGAATTTATGAAAGTTTTCAATGTTCAAGAAGCCAAGACGCATCTTTCCAGGTTCCTTGAGCAAGCGGCCTCTGGTGAGGTCATTCTCATTGGCAAATATGGCAAGCCCATGGCCAAGCTTTCAGCCTACGCTCCGCACTCCGAACTCCGTCCACTCGGCGGCCTTGAAGGTCAAATCCATCTTTCCCCCGATTTCGATGACGAGGATCCCTTTGACCGGATGCTCATCGCCCAAGCCATCCACGAAGACCTCACGCTGATCACCCACAACCGCAAGCTGGAACCCTACGGCATCCATATCCTCTGGACCTAGATTCGGAGATCAGGTCGGCAGGAGGAGGGTGAAGGTGGTGCCTTTGCCTTTGACGGATTTGACTTCGATTTTGCCGCCGTGGTTTTGGACGGTTTTTTGGACCAGGGCGAGGCCGAGGCCGGTGCCGCCGCGACGGTGGCTGAGAAAGGGTTGGAAGAGTTCTTCTTGTTTTTGTTTGGTGATGCCGTCGCCGGTGTCGCGAATGGAGATGGCGGCCCATTGGTGTTCTTTGTTTTTGCGCAGACGGGCACCGAGGGTGAGGGTGCCGCCGCCGGGCATGGCCTGGCAGGCGTTGAGGACGAGGTTGAGGACGGCTTGTTCGAGCTGGGCACGGTCGCCGGAAATGGCGGGGCGGCTATCTTGGTCGATTTGGAGGCGGATGGTGATGTTTTGTTCGGCGAGTTTGTGGCGGGTGAGGAGGATGGCGTCTTCGAGGAGGGCGTGGGCGTGAAGGGGTTCGTGGACGGGTTCGGAGGAGCGGGCGAAGGTGAGGACTTGGTCGAGGATGCGGTTCATTTGTTTCATCTTGGTTTCGATGAGGGCGGCATCGCGGGAGGCGGAGGCGTTGAGTTGGACTTCCTGGATCATGGAGTGGAAGACCATTTGGAGGACGGTGAGGGGGTTGCGGATTTCGTGGGCGATTTCGGCGGCGAGCCAACCGAGGGCGGAGAGCCGCTCGGTGGCTTTGAGTTCTTCTTCGACGGCGAGGACACGTTCGAGGAGGCGGGCTTTGGCGATAGCGACGGCGGAGAGGCCGGCCATGGCGGAGATGAGGCGGATTTCTTCGTTCGAGAAGCGGTGGACTTGGGCGGTGTAGAGGGTGAGGACACCGAGGGGGCGGCCTTCGAAGGCGAGGGGGACG
>CAZTYG010000305.1:0-1178 GCA_964617445.1 uncultured Blastochloridaceae bacterium | reverse complement strand
GACGAGTCCCTCGCGGCGGGCCAGCTCGGTGTGTTGGTAGCGTTGGTTGTGGCGGACGTGGAGGACAGCAAGGGGTTTGAGGCGGTTGACAACGACGCCGACGAGGGAGTCGGCGACATTGAGGGCGGGTTTTTTGATGTAAGCGCGCGGGGCTCCGGACCATGCCTTGAGGTGGAGGGTGGTGCCGTCGGGGGAAAGGAGCATGAGGGAGCAGAGTTTGGCTTTCATGAGGCGGCAGGACTCGCGGGCAACACGTTGGAGGATGTCATCGAGCCGGTCCTGGGAGATGATGGCCTGGCCCATATCGAGGAGGGATTCGAGCTGGTCGCCTTTGACGCGCAGGTTGTTGATTTCCCATGCCAGCTGGATGCTGCGGGAGGCATCGGCGGCGAAGCGCTGGAATTTGCGTTCGGTGGCGGCGGTGAAGGCGTCGAGGCGGGGGCTGTCGATGTTAAGAATGCCGGTGACCTGGCCGCGGAGGAGGAGGGGCACGGCCATTTCCGAAAGAATGCTGGGATGGATTTGAATGTAGCGGCGCTCGGAGCGGACGTCGCCGATGCGCAGGGGTTTGCCGGTGCTGGCGACCCAGCCGGTGACGCCCTCGCCGATACGGAGTTTGGTGCGGCGGGCGGCGGCGCTGAGGCCGACGGCGGCTTCGATATCAAGGGAGCCGGTGTTGGGGTTGAGCAGCATGAGGGAGCCGCTATCGGCATGAAATTGTTCGACGGCGTAACGCAGGATGCGGTTGAGGAGTTCCTGGGGACGCAGGAGCAGGCCGGGATCGGATGCCATGGGATTCTTCATGGGGGATCATCCAATTTGAGGCGCTGGGTGACGCCGCGCATGAGGCGGCGGACATGGGCGCGATCGGTGAGTTTGCGGCCTTCCTGATCGGTCAGGTAGAAGGTGTCGAGCGCGGCGCCTTTTTCGGTGCAGATACGGGCGGAATTGATGGAGCAATTGGCCTCGGAGATGGCGCTCGAAATATCGAAGAGCAGACCGATGTGGTCCGGAGCGCGAACGTGGAGCAGGGAACAATCGGCCGCGCTTTCGTTGTCGAAGCCGACGGCCGGTTCGAGCACGTCTTGAAGCGGGGCCGTGCTGGATTTGCGGGAGTGGCGAATTTCCCGTTCGAGGTCGAAGTCGGGGTCGAGCAGGCTGCGGGTGAGGGCGTCCTC
>CAZTYG010000304.1:0-3072 GCA_964617445.1 uncultured Blastochloridaceae bacterium | reverse complement strand
ACGCATCCATTTTATGGAAGCCGTCCTTACACAGCCCGTTTTGGTGCTGAATCGACTGTGGCAGGCTGTCAATACCTGCTCGGCGAAGCGGGCGTTCACCCTTCTCTACGCCGGTCACGCCCATGTGGTTGATCCCTCCGACGGCCAATATCATACCTTCACCTTTCACGACTGGCTCCAGACCGGTGGCGATGACTCCCGCCCCGGCGACTTCGTCCAGACCGTCCGCTTCCGCGTCAAAGTTCCCAAAATCATCGTCCTGATGATGTTCGACCGCCTCCCCCTCAAGGAGGTCAAACTCACCCGCCAAAACATCTTCGAACGCGACGATTTCACCTGCCAATACTGCGCGCAGAAATTCGACCGCAAGGATCTCAATATCGACCACGTCCTGCCCCGTGACCGCGGCGGGCGCACCACCTGGGAGAACCTCGCGACTTCGTGCATCCGCTGCAACACGAAGAAAGGCAACCGCCTGCCCCACGAGGCTCATATGCCCCTTCTTAACAAACCCAAACGGCCCAAGGTCCGCCCCTTCCTCAGCGTGAGCATCAGCCGCCAGCCCCATCCCTCCTGGTCGCATTTCCTCGATGTCGCGTATTGGAAAGTTGAGTTGAGCAAATGAAGCTGGTAATGTGACCGGCTTCCCTTCGGAGCGCCCGGCGCGGCGGGGGGGAACGGACCACCCAGCCATGAACACCAGCGACAGCCCCCCGACGGCCATCTACCTCGACAACAACGCCACCACCCGGGTCAGCCCCGGAGCGTTCGAGGCCATGGTGCCCTATCTCACCAACCTCCACGGCAACCCCTCCAGCGCCTACCGCATCGGACGCGAGGTGCGCGCCGCCATCGACCACGCCCGCCGCCAACTCGCCGATCTGCTCGGGTGCTCGTCGCGTGAGCTGGTCTTCACCAGTTGCGGCACCGAGTCCGACAACGCCGCCATCCACTCTGCCATCGAAGCCTCCGGCAAACGCCACATCGTCACCAGCAACGTCGAGCACTCCGCTGTCAAAAACCACGCCGAGGCCCTCGAACGCCGCGGCTTTGCCGTCACCTACGCCCCTGTCGCCACAGACGGAACCCTCGACCCCGCAGCGGTCGCCGCCGCCATCCGCCCTGACACCGCCCTGGTCTCCCTCATGTGGGCCAATAACGAAACCGGCGTCCTATTTCCCATCATCGAAGTCGGCGCTCTCTGCCAGGAGCGCGGCGTCCTTTTTCACACCGACGCCGTTCAAGCCGTCGGCAAAATCCCCATCGCCCTCAAGGACCTCCCCATCGACTACCTTTCCCTCTCCGGCCACAAACTTCACGCCCCCAAAGGCGTCGGTGCCCTCTACATCCGCCGCCGCGCCCCATTTGTCCCCTACATCATCGGCGGCCACCAAGAGAAGGGCAAACGCGGCGGCACCGAGAACACCGCTTCCATCATCGCCCTTGGTCGCGCCGCTGAAGAGGCTGCCGCCGCCATGGACGATGAAAACACCCGCGTCCGCGCTCTGCGCGACAAGCTGGAGAACGGCTTGCTCGCCATCGAAGGTGCCGCCGTCAACGGCCACCGCACCCAACGCCTGCCCAATACCACCAATATTTCTTTCGAGGGATGCTCTGCCGAGGCCCTCCTGCTCATGCTTGACCGCGCGGGCGTGTGCGCGGCGGCCGGCTCCGCCTGCACCACCGGGTCGGTCGAACCCTCCCACGTTCTCACCAACATGGGTCTTGCGCGCGAACGCGCCCTCGGCGCCATCCGTCTCTCCCTCGCCCGGGAGAACACCGGAGAGGAAATCGACCGCGTGCTCGAAATCCTCCCCACCATCGTTGCCGAACTCCGCGCCAACCCGCCGGATGTCTCCACCCTCCGTGAACTGGCCACCTCCTGATCCTGCCATGGCAACCATCTGCATGGCCGGGCTCGGCATCATCGGCGGCGTCTGGGCGCGGCATTACGCCGCCGACGGCCACCAAGTCGCCGCGTGGAATCGCACCCCCAAACCGGACTTCCCGGGATTCGTTCCCGATCTCACCCGCGCTGCCTGTGACGCCGATCTGGTCCACATTTGCGTGGCCGATCCAGCCGCCGTCCGGGGCGTGCTCGAAACCCTGCTTCCCATCCTCCAACCCGGTCGGCTTGTTGTCCAGTCCAGCACCATCTGCCCCGACAGCGCGGAAAGTTTTCGTGCCATGGTAGAATCCACTGGTGCCCTCTATGTCGAGGCGCCCTTCACCGGCAGTAAACCCGCCGCCGAGGCCCGCCAATCCGTTTTTTTTCTCGGGGGCGACCCCGCCGCGCTGGACGCCGCAACACCGTTTCTCACAGGCCTCTCCCGGAAAATATTCCGCATCGGCACCCCCGCCCAGTCCGCTGCCGTCAAACTCGCCCTCAACCTCCAGATCGCCGCCATCGCCCAGTCCCTCTGCGAGGGCGTCCACCTCTCCCGCAAATTCCACATCCCCCACGACCTGTTCTTTGATGTCTTGCGCGAAAACGTCGCCCATTCCGGGCTGGCCGATTTGAAAGAGCCCAAACTCCGCGACCGCGATCATTCCCCCCAGTTCTCCATCAAACACATGTACAAAGACCTCGGTCTTGCCCTCGAAGCGTCACGCGGTCTGGACATGCCGCTGACCCGCACCAACCGCTCCATCTACGAACAGGGCATCGACGCCGGCCTGGGGGAACTCGACTTCATCGCCCTCGAACAACTCATTACGGACGAATAACCACCGGCGTCCCCGTTTGTGCCGCCGCAAAGAACCGCTCCGCCATGTCGTACGGCAGTCTCATGCACCCGCGCGAAATCGGACTCCCGTTCACAAATCCCCCGTGCAATCCTACCCCGCTCCATGTCAACCGCAGGAAATGCGGCATCGGAGACGATTGATAATACGCGCCCGCAGGAGCCTTTTGTGCAGCGCTGGCCTCCGTCAGAAATTTTCCCGACGCGTCCACAAACGAGCCGTAGAGATTTGAGCGGTGGTCGCGGTGTTTCGCCAGCACGGTGTATTGTCCCACGGGCGTCTCATGACCCGGACGGCCCGAAGAAATCGGCACCTCCCCCACCAACG
>CAZTYG010000303.1:0-3092 GCA_964617445.1 uncultured Blastochloridaceae bacterium | reverse complement strand
AGGCGCCACAGTTCATGCCGTACCGCCGACAACGCAACACTGACCACTGTCGAGGCTGATTCAGCGGGGCTTTCCCCGGCCTTCAGCGCTGCGTATTTTTTGACATCCCCCAGGGTTTGAATAAAGCGCAACTCGTTGTTCTGAATGCGGACTTCCAACGCCTCCTCAATCGCCAGCACCGCCTCCAGCAGCGTGAGCGAATCCAACCCCAGATCATCAATCAATTTGGTTTCGTCCGGCGAGTCAAACAGGCTCGCGGCGCTCGCAGGCATATAGCGTTGCAAAACGCCGACGACAATAACCGGAATCAGGTCGGGATTCTTGGTCTCGCGGTATTCCAAAACGGCCTCGACGACCTTTTCCCCGCACCTTTTGTAGTCCTGCCGTATCTGTTCCACGGCCTCTTCGCTTAATGCCATGAATCTTGCTATGTCCAACGCGCGGAGTTGGCAAGCCAGAATCCCTCTATTTTCCACCGCAGCGCGCGCGGTAAGCCCGGCAAGCCCCGTCCACCCCGCGCGCCAACTCGGCCTCGCGGACCACGAACGGGAAGTTGAACCACGGCGTCAGTCCAAGCACATCGGTCAGCACCCGGATTTGTCCCGTGGTGCCGTTTCCCGATGCGATACCGATGGTGGGGATGGAAATAGCGCGAGTGGCCTCCTCCGCCACCGCGGACACCACGCCCTCCAACACGATCGAAAAAACCCCTTCGCGTTCGAACAACACCGCGTCCTCGCGGATACACCGGGCCTCCACCTCGGTTTTGCCTTTCTTTTTGTAGCCACCCTCTTCCTTCACATGCTGCGGCAGCATTCCCAAATGCCCCTGCACGGCGATCCCCGCCGCCAGCACCGCCCGGACCTGCGGGAGAATTTCCCGCCCACCCTCCATCTTCACCGCATCCGCCCCGGCTTCCACAAGAGCCCGCGCGTTGGCCACCGCGTCATCGGGCATGTCATAGCTGCGCGCGGGCAGATCGGCGGTCACCAGCGCCCGTTGGCGCGCACGCACCACCGCGCGCGTGGCGGCCAGCATGTCGGCCATCGTCACCGCCGTGGTGTCCTCATGGCCCAACTGGATCATGCCCAGCGTGTCGCCCACGTGCAGGATATCCACACCGGCTTCATCCAACAGACGCCCGAAGGTGTAATCATACGCGGTCAGCGCGATCAACGCCCCTTTACCGCCAGAGCGCCAGCGGCGGACGGTTTCTACGGTTACTCGATCGGATGACATGAGGCGTTTTTTTCTTTTGCGGTTCGGGATTCCAATCCGGCCAGCAGAGCCTGCACCGTTTTACCGGTTCCGGCAACCACCCGCTCCGGTTCCAACTCCGCCCAAGGGCGCAGAACAAACAACCGCTCCCCCACGCGTGGATGCGGCAGCTCCAACCGTGGCGTGGTCAACACCAAATCCCCGCAGGCCAGGATGTCCATGTCCAGCGGACGCGGCGCGTTGCGGGCCCGTTGGTCCTCCGCCACCCGTCCCGCCTCCCGCTCCCAGCCCTGCATCCGGTCCAGCAATTCAAAAAGCCCCCCGCGATAACCCTCCAACACCGCCACCACGTTGAGAAAAGCGGGCGATCCCTCCGGACAATCCTCGGCAGCGCTGGAATAAATCCGCGAGGCACGCACGTTTCCCAACGCGGCGAGTTTTTCCAACGCACCTTCCACCAGCGCCCGGCGGTCCCCCAGATTCGCACCCAATCCAATCACGACACGCATATTCACATCCTGCCCTCCGCCCGCCGGAAATCAACCATGCGCAGGATTGACCCCGCCCACTCATCACGGCAACCTCTCCTCATGTTCACCGCCAAAGTTAAATTTTTTCTGCTGGCTCTTTCCCTGGCCGCCGCACCCCCCCTTGCCGCCACCACTCACGATTGGGATGCCGAACCGCTGGCCGCTGCCAAACTCCATACCGTCTCCTTCCGCGGCTGGATTCCCGATGTCGAAGGTCCGCTCAACGGCACCCTCGTGCTCGTCCCCGGCCGCCACGGCGACGGCCGCAGCATGGCCACCAACGGTCAGTGGCAGGAGGTCGCGCGCACCATCCGTTTCGCCATCATCGCCTGTCGCTACGCCGACGGTGAGCCCCACGAATACCAGCGCGACCCCGGCCAGTCGGTCAGCAAATCCATCAACACTGCCGTCGCCAAACTGGCCGAACTCTCCGGACGCAAGGAACTCGCCGACGCCCCTCTGGCTTTCTGGGGCACCTCCGCCGGGTCCAATGTCTCCATGAATTATTGTGAGGCCTTTCCCGACCGCGTTGTCGCCTTCGCCAGCTCCAAGGGAACCGGTGCTCCCGGCGGCATGACCCGCGGCAAGGACGAGATTCCCATTTTTATCGCTGTTGGCGCCAAAGATAAGCCCGATTGGGTCCAGCCCTCCATCCGCAACTTTCAGGCAGCGCGCCGCGCTCCATGGTCGCTCGCACTCCACAACACCGAAGGCCACGACGTCGGACGCAGCCTCGACGTCTGCCGCCCCTTTCTCATCGCCGCCGTCCGCCAGCGCCTCGGCCTGGGCGAGGACGGCGTCCCTTCCCGCTCCTCTTCCCGCGGATTCAACCGCATCAACGAACGCGACGGCTGGACCGGAAACCTCGAAACCTACGAAATCGTCGAGGCCTCCCGCCGCTCCGGTTCCTCGCGCGGCTGGATTTGGCTCCCCGACCAGGCCACCGCCGAAGCCTGGCAGGCCTACCTCAAAAGCGGACTCTGACCCATGCTCGGTGTCTTCAAACAATGGATCGCCCAGGCCCGCGGAGGACGCGTCGATTGGGACGAACTGGAAGCACATCTCATCCAGGCCGACCTCGGCATGGACCTCGCCACGCGGGTCCTTGACCGGCTCAAGGGACAGGCTCTATCCGCCGGAACCGTCGAGGCCGCCGCCATTGCCGAACTCACCGCCCTCTGGCCCGGACCCGTCCGCCAACCCTCCCCCAACCCCTCCTCCCCCGCCGTCTGGCTCGTGCTCGGTGTCAACGGCGCCGGTAAAACCACCACTCTCGCAAAACTAGCCCATCACTGCATTCAAGAAGGCGGCCGCCCCCACCTCGTCGCCGCCGACACCTTTCGC